>JBBQDJ010000032.1:0-14414 GCA_038319595.1 Verrucomicrobiales bacterium | reverse complement strand
TTTTTCCGCTAGGCCGACGTTTCCGACGAGATGCTGCGCGAGATAAGGGATCAGCGTGAAATGGCCGAGCACCATCGCCGACATCAGCGCCAGGCCGGTCCAAGCGTTTCCATTGCGGATCAGTTCGAGGAAATCGTCGATCGATTTTACCTTGCCGCCGGTGAGATGGCCACGCACCGGCGGAAGGATCCGGAAGAGTCCGATCCACACCACCACCGAGACCACGGCCACCGCTAGGAATGGACCTTCCCATTTCCACCATTGCGCGACCTTCAATCCTAACGGAACCCCCAGTGCGGCGGCAGCGGAGAAGGCCGTCATGATCACTCCCATGCCGTGGGCCCGTCGTTCTGGCGGTACCACATCGGCGACGATGGCCATGAGCGTCGCCCCGCTCACGCCGCCGAAAGCTCCGCACATCGCGCGGGCCAGCATCAGCGCGGGAGCGTTGGTGGCGAGGCCGCAGGCCAGCGTGCCGAGGGCAAATCCGGCATAACAGAATAACAGAAGTTTCCTCCGGTCGAAACGGTCGGCGAAGGGCGCGACGATGAGTCCGACGACGCCCGCAGTCAGCGCGTAAGCAGAGACCAGCGCTCCAAACTGTCGCGCGTCGATGTGGAGCTCGCGCATCAGTTGTGGACCTAAAGGCATCATGATCATGAAATCCACGATGTGCGTGAACTGCACCGCGGCCAGCAGTAGGAGCAGCCGCCGCTCGGATAGCAATGGTTGCTCTTCGCTCATGACTTCAACCAGACGGATTTCAGATATGGCTCGTCGGTGAAATCTGGCGGCATGTTGGAATGGCGGGAACCCAATGGGCGGCGCGAGGCGTTGCGGAGTTGTTTTTGAAATTCGTTGAGGCCTAGGTTCCGGCAGTTGGTGGAGCACAGCAGCCAGCCGTCAGGCGCGAGAACCTCGATCGCGAGGGCGGCGAGTTCGCCGAAGTTTTCCTCTACTCGAAAGACTTTGCCCTTTTCGTCACGCGAGAAGGTCGGTGGGTCGAGGACGATGCCATCGAAGGTGCGGCCTTGTTTCGCGAAGCGGCGCAGCCAGTGGAAGGCGTCGCCCTTGCAGAAATGATGGGCCGCCGGATCGAGGTTGTTGTGGGTGAAATTCCGTTTCGCCCAATCGAGATACGGTTGTGATAGATCCAGCGTGGTCGTTTCCGCGCCCGCCATCGCGGCGGCGACGGAGAAGGCACCGGTGTAGGCGAAGGTGTTGAGCAACCGTAATCCAGGTGCCATTAGCTTGCGGACTTCCGCGCGGTTGTCGCGCTGGTCGAGGAAGATCCCCTGCGAGTAGCCGGACTGGAACGAAATCTCGGAGGCGATGCCGTTTTCGAGGATCAGGAAAGGCTCGGCGACTTCCGGTCCTGATAGATGGGTTGGCGATTCTTTCTGATGCTGGTCGAGCCGCTTCCAATAACAGGAAACACCTTGGTCGCGGATCCATTCGCGGACCGTCGCCGGGAGCTGATCACCGGTGGTGGAGACGAGCCAGCGGCTGGCGAAGCTTTCGAGCATCAAGCCCGGCAATGTATCACCCGCGCCATCGATCAGACGGATGGCGTTGGTTGTGGAATCGAGGAGATGGGCGCGTTTCGCGACGGCGTTTTGAAGAAGGCGGAGCATGCGGACGGCGCATCGTAGGCGTGGTCCCCACCGGAGACGAGGCCGATGTTTTTCAAAACTGGCCAACCCGGGTAGGGCGGGTCGTCACTTCAGTTTGAAGGTGCCCCAAGTGGTGGCTTGTCCGATGTCTCCGGAGAACAAGAAGCCCTTCACGACGCTTTTGTAGGTCCCGGAGGTCGGGCCGGTGTAGTAGAGGTAAATGGTGTCCTTGAAGGTCAGATTGTTAGTCGGACCGTAAGTCATGATTAACTTGCCAGCCCACACTTTTCCGCTGCCCTTCAGGTTGGTTTTTACCACCGCGTAGGTGTAGGAAACCGTAGCTTTCCGACGATGGTTGTCGAAGGTCATTTTGGACCCGCTTTTGGCCTTAAGGTCGATTTGTGTCCGCCATCCATCAGGAAATTTGTAGAATTCATCCGTCGCCTTTTCTTTGAGTTCGAAGCGATCGCCTTCCTCGATCGTCGCAGGTGGCGGGACGACCGATTTGTCGGGAATACTCCAGATTTCCTGATCCTTGATCACCCCGTTCACGAATTCGTAGGCACCAGAGCTGATCAGGAAACGGTTATAATACACCCCGTTGATGTTTTCCACGACCGCGATGGTGAAATTGTAAACACCGTTGACCATCGGCATTTGTGAGGGGGTCTTGACCGTGAAACTATCGAATTGAAAGCCGGGATCCAGCGAGCCGAGCGGATATTCGCCGGCGATGATGGCGTTGCCGGTGTTGGGCACCGTCGGCGGGTAGGGGAATTTGGAGGCCCACAGAACGAGCCGGATGGTGCCGGTTCCCACCGCGCTGATGTTCTGCATGGTCCCCTTTAGTTTGAATCCGCATTGGGGTTCGGTAAGGTTCCAGGTCAAATCACCATTTAAGTATAGCGGGCCGGAAACCTGATTGGTGGCTTCAGATCGAGCCACGCAGAACAGCAGGGTTACCAAGCAGAGGAAAGTTTTCATGAAGACTGTTTCAAGTTGGGCGTCGGACAAGTCAAGCGGAAGTGCGGGACCTAGATTCTCAGTTTGATCCGTCAGGATGCCTGGGATGGATCTCCCCCATTCAACTCCAGGTGAAAATCTGCCACGCACGGGGTTGCCATGTAGGAGATTTTTCCTACGATCCACCGGCAATGAGCCACCTCCCCGCATCACTCGCCGCCGCAGTCGCCAGCGGCACCTTGCTTGAATCCGCGCAAGCCAACATCATCGCCCTGCTCGACGGGACGACCAGCGCGATCGCCCCGCTCGCGATTCAGGAACTGGTGGACGCCGGTGAATGGGAGGAACTCAACGACCGTTTCTTCAAGACCCTCGCTTTCGGCACCGGCGGCCTACGTGGGCGGACTATCGGCCGAGTAGTGACCCAGGCCGAGCAGGGCATTGGTGGACCGAACGGCCGCCCCGAGCACCCGTGCACCGGCACGGCGACCATGAATTTCTATAACGTCAGCCGCGCCGTCCGCGGACTCATCGCCTATGCGAAACAATTCGCTGGCCCGTCGCGCAAGCCGGTCCTCGTCTTCGCTCATGACACCCGCCATTTCTCGCGCGACTTCGCGGAATTCTGTGCGAAGACCTGCGCCGATCTCGGTTGCGACGCCTATCTTTTCGACGGTCCCCGCGCTACACCCCAGCTTTCTTTCGCCGTCCGTGAGCTCCGCGCCGACGGCGGCGTTGTTCTAACAGCTTCCCATAACCCTGCCCACGACAACGGCTTCAAGGCCTATTTCAACGACGGCGCGCAGATCGTTGATCCTCACGCCACGGCGATCATCAACGAGGTGAACGCGATCACCAGCGAACGCTACGAACCCGTCGCCGAAGCCGCGCGCGGCACCATCACCACCCTCGGTGCAGAAATGGACGAGCTCTACATCAGCCGCCTGAAAACGCTTTTGCTCCAGCCGTCCTTGCTGGAAGGCGCGGCCACCAAGATCGTTTTCACCAATCTCCACGGCACCGGCGGCCACATCAACGTCCCAATGCTTCGTGGCCTCGGCTTCGAAGTTCTAACCGTCCCGGAACAGGATATCCAGGACGGCCGTTTCCCGACCGTGGAATCGCCGAATCCGGAAAATGGACCCGCCTTACAAATGGGCATCGACCTCGCGGAGAAATCCGGTGCGGAAATCGTCATTGGCACCGATCCCGACGCCGACCGGATGGGAGTGGCCGTCCGCGACAGTGCTGGAAAAATGGTGCTCCTAACGGGAAATCAGATTGGCTCGCTGATGGCGTGGTATCGCCTGAAAACCTGTTTCGAGCTCGGCTGGCTCACCAACGCGAACCGCAGCCGCGCCGTCCTCGTCAAAACTTTCGTCACTACCGAACTCCAGCACGCGATTGCCGATGGCTTCGGCGTTGGCATCGTCGATACACTCACCGGATTCAAATACATCGCCGGCAAACTTCGTAAATACGAGGAAGCAATCCCCGCCGACAAGAAGGGTGACTACCGTTCGCTAACAGAAGCGCAGACCCGCGCGCTGCGTCTTGAATACTCGCGCTTCTTCGTCTTCGGCGGCGAGGAAAGTTACGGCTACCTCGGTTCCGACGCCATCCGCGACAAGGATGCGAACGGCGCGACCCTGATGTTTGCCGAAGTCGCCGCCTACGCGAAATCCGTCGGCAAGACGCTGACCGAGTTGATGGACGACGTGTACACCGAATACGGCTACTATCTGGAAATCGGTAAATCCCTCGTCATGGAAGGTGCCGACGGTGCCGCGAAAATCTCAGCGCTCGCCAACTCCTACGCCGAGCACCCGCCCACCGAAGTCGATGGCTCTGCGGTTCTCCGCATCCGCGATTTCGCCAAGCAGGATCTTTTCGATCAGGAAGGCGATCTCCTGCCGAAGGAAAAAATGCTCTTCGTCGATCTCGAGGACGGCCGCTCTTTCGCGGTCCGCCCGTCCGGGACCGAGCCGAAAATCAAGTTCTACCTTTTCGGTAAACACTCCCCGGGTTGCGATCTATCAGTCGCCAAGGAAACCGTCAAAACCAGCCTCGCGAATCTCTGGAACTGGATCGAAGCCGACGCGGCAAAACGGTAGTGGTTTGTTAAATTCCAAGGGCTGGTTTGAAATGGATTTCTGACCCCCATCAGACCACCACTCCTTGCGACTAACTCCATGAACCTCGCCTGACCTAGGCAAAAAAAATCCGCTCCCGGATGGTCCGGAAGCGGATTGAGAAATATCAAGTGAAGTGTGGCTTATTGTGCCGCGCCGTCCTTCTTCTTCTTTTTGTCATGCTTGCCGCCAGGAGGCGGGCCGGCGGCTTTGAACTCTTCAAGGCTGACACCGCCGCTTGAGTCGGCGTCCATCTTCTTGAATTTTTCCTCGGCTTTCGCAGGATCCTTTTGTGCTTTCGGCGCAGCTTTGAATTCTTCGAGGGTCACGGAGCCGTCGGCGTTGGCGTCGAGCTTCTTAAACATCTCCTCGGGATTCGGGCCTTTCGGTTTGTCGGGCTTTGCAGGCGCGTCTTCACCGTAGGAAAGTGAAGCGGCGATGGCCAGAATGCCAAACGTTTGAATGCAGGTTTTCATTTCGATTGATTTATCAGTTAGTGGTTGGGCGGCCTCCCAAGGGGCGGCCGCGACGTTAAGTGAAACTCCGGTGGCGGGGCGATGTTTCGCGGGTTGATCGATATTTAAAAAAATCCCTCCGACCCTTGCCGGGGGTTTTGCTTGGCGGAACCGGCGGACGTGGTAGGACAGGGCCATGAGCAGCACCGCCACCCGAATCCCCGAGGACATCAAAAACGCCATGCGCGCCAAGGATACGACCGCCTTGAACGCCCTTCGAGGGCTCAAGAGTGCCCTCACCAACGCCGCCATCGAAAAAGGCGGGCTCGGCACCGAACTCGAAGAATTCGAGGTGCTGGTGGTGGTCCGCAAACAGATCAAGCAGCGCGTGGATGCGTGCGAGCAGTTCGAAAAGGCCGGTCGTCTCGAACTCGCGGCGACCGAGAAAACGGAGATTGAAATCCTTTCCCGCTACCTGCCCGCCGCGCTGTCCGAGACCGAACTGCTCGCCATTATCGAGCAAGCCGTGACCGACACCGGAGCCACCGGTAAGGCAGACATGGGCAAGGTGATGAAACGCGCCCAAGAACTCGCCGACGGTCGGGCGGATGGAAAACTGCTTTCCGCGGCGGTGATGAAACGTTTGGGCTGATGTGTTAGGGCGTGGCGGGATCGTGCAATCCGACCGATTCGCCTGCGACCTGTCGATATTTCCAGCCCGCCATGGAATTGCCATCCACTCTCGATCTTGCCGTCATCGGTGGCGGCGCCTCGGGTTTTTTCACTGCCTTGCAATATGCGGAAATGGCACCGGGCAAGAGCGTGGCCATTTTTGAAAAAGGCGTCCACTTTCTCCAGAAGGTGAGAATCTCCGGCGGCGGTCGCTGCAACGTGACCCACGCTTGCGATGACCCCGGCGAGATGGCGAAAAACTATCCACGCGGCTCCCGCGAACTGCGTGCCGCCTTCCACCGCTGGCAACCGTCCGACACCGTCGAATGGTTCAGGCGCCAGGGGGTGGCACTCAAGACGGAACCTGACGGGCGGATGTTTCCTGTCACGGATCGGTCAGAAACGGTGATCGATTGTTTCCTCGAACGAGCGCGAGAATTCGGGGTTATGCTCTATCAGAATTTCCCGCTGCTAGGGATCCACCTTCTCGACGACGGCACGTTTTCCCTGCAATTTGAAAAGCACGAGACTCCCGTTAGCGCCCGCAGCGTTTGTCTGGCGACCGGTTCACTGAAAGGCAGCTCGTTGCTTGACCACCTGAAAAAGCTCGAGCAGGTCCTGCAACCGCTGGTGCCCTCGCTCTTCGCCTTTAACGTTTCCGACCGCCGCATCAGTGACCTAGCAGGAGTTTCCCATCCTTATGTATCGATCCGTAGAGAAGGCGCAAACACCGCTAGACAGGGTCCGCTGTTAATCACCCATCGCGGCTTCAGCGGCCCGGCGGTGTTGCGTCTATCCGCTTGGGAAGCACGGGAGTTGGCGGAAACCAACCATCATTTCCCCTTCATCATCGATTGGCTGCCGGAAATGACGGCGACTGCGATCCAGGCACAGTTCGAAGAAAACCGGCGGACCCACGGCGCCAAGCTCATCCGCAATAGCACCATCGCTCCGCTGCCGCGGCGGCTGTGGGAACGCATCGTCGCCTGCAGCGGCATCGACGAGCAAACGACTTGGGGACAACTGCCGAAAACTGCTGCCAAAACTCTGCTAGATGGATTGAAGGCCGCCCGCTTCGAGGCAGAGGGCAAGACCACCAACAAGGACGAGTTCGTCACCTGCGGCGGCATCGATCGGAAGACCATCGACTTCCGGACCATGCAAAGCCGCAACGTTCCCGGGCTCTATTTCGTCGGCGAGTGCATCGACATCGACGGCATCACTGGCGGGTTCAATTTCCAAGCGGCATGGACCACCGCCCACATCGCCGCCACCGACATCGCGACGCGGTGACGACAGTTAGCAAGGAGGGCCGGATTCCGATCCGGCCCAGCCCATGAAGTGCCGATGGGAAGAGGTTAGCCGCAAGAAATCGGCTTCCCATGGGCTGGGCCGATTCGGAGATCGCCCCTCCTTGATGAGAAGTTCTTCCCACATTTCCCGCTTGGTGGCGCGGGGCCACCCGGCGTATCTCTGCCGCGTGATTCTACCTGACTCCACCACTCCCGAACCCGGCAGCTCTTTGGACAAGCTGGCCAACTACACCGGCACGGTGCCGTGGAGTTACCTCGCGCCCCATCAGACCACCGGCAGCCTATATTTCGTCGATCCCGCGCTGAAGCTGGAGATGGTAGGAGTCGCGATTTCCGGAAATCATGCGGAGCAGGTGCAGGCGTGGTTGAAATCGGGAGACCTCGTGAAGATCGAGGCGATCCACGCGGCGCAATGGACCGACTTGGCGAAGGAGTTCGAAGCGCTGGTGGTTTCGCCGTTCGTTCTTTGCAGGCCGGTTTGATTCTTCGGCAAGGTGCAGCGATGGAGGCGCTGATTATTCCAGGATGTGGCCCGACTGTCTCAGTCGGGAGGTGAATCCGGCTGAGACAGCCGGGACACATTGGGGTGGTAGTCCAATTCGTAGAAACCGCCTTTGACGTCTGGCCTCGGAAGCAGCACATTCCGCCCGCCATGGCTTTTGCGGATGTTTTCCCCGGACTTTTAGAGCGCCCGTCTCCTTTGATGAGGCGTTTTCTCCAACTCATTTCCGAAAATACCGGTGGGCCGCTCGAAGCGCTGGCCCGGCAAAGCCAGCAGGTCACCCGCCGCCATTTCGGCAAGACGATGCGGATGTTCGCCCCGCTTTATGTCTCCAACGAGTGCGTGAACAATTGCAGCTACTGCGGCTTCTCGCGGGATGCGGCGATTTTCCGAACCACGCTGACCGTGGATCAGGTGGTGACTGAGGCGCGGCATCTGCACGGTCTTGGTTTTCGAAATGTCCTGCTCGTCGCCGGCGAGCATCCGAAGTTTGTTTCCGACGGCTACCTCCAAGATTGCCTCGACGCGCTCAAGCCGTTCATTCCCACGCTCGCGCTGGAAGTTGGGCCGATGGAGGATGACCAATATGCGGAAATCGTCGGCCATGGTGCGGAAGGGCTTGTTGTCTATCAGGAAACCTATCATCGCGAGACCTATCAGCAGCTCCACACGGCGGGACCGAAGAAAAATTTTAACTGGCGGTTGGATTGCCCGGAGCGTGCTTATGCCGGTGGCTTCCGCCGCATCGGGATCGGCGCGTTGTTCGGCCTAGCAGATTGGAAATTTGAGGCGCTCGCGCTGTGTGCCCACCTTGAGCATTTATACAAACATTGCTGGAAGGCGCAGTTCACCGTCGCCTTCCCACGGATGCGGCCCTACGCCGGAAATTACGAATACCAGCCGGATCCCGATCTCTATCTGCCGGACAAGGAGTTCGTGCGGCTCATTGCGGTTTTCCGGCTGCTGTTCCCACAGGTCGGCATCGTCGTTTCCACCCGCGAACCCGCGCCGCTGCGGGACGCGATCGCCACGCTCGGCGTGACCCACATGTCCGCCGGTGCCAAGACCGAACCGGGCGGCTACACCGGCGCGGGCGGCGATGACCTCCATCTCACCGTCAAAGGTCGCCGCGTGGAGCTACTGGGAAAATCCGGCTGCGAGAAGGCGACCGAGCAATTCCAGATCCACGACACCCGCAGCCCTGCCGAGGTCGCCGCAATGCTGCGCAGGCGGAATCTCGATCCGGTGTGGAAGGACTGGGATGAGTCGCTGCTGGCGCTGGCGTGATCGAAGAGAGGAACTGCCCACCCGGAATTCTTAGAGGTCGTCTTGAAAGTCGTAAAACCTATTTGGGATTCCGCTGGCGACGGAATAGGAACGGAACGGCGATGGCGGCGAGAAATACCGAGGATGGCTCAGGAACCAAAGTGATCGTCGCGTTGAAAATCGTTGAGTCGTCGTCGTTCAATCCCGAAGCTCCCGGTCCTAGGACGAAATCCAAGGTGTTACCCGCGGTCAGGTTGAGCATTTGTGACTCCGTCACGGTGGAGGCAGGCCCAACGATCGTATCGAAAATGGAAACTCCATTCAAAACGACGTGGCTGTCCACTCCGTCGCCGGAGGCACTCACCCGGAACCAACTTGCCCCAAAATTGTAATTTCCTGTCGCCGGTGCTGTCCAGCGGATCACGTTGAACGTATTCGAGGCGACTGAGGGCATCGGATGGATCAACATTTGCCCTGGTCCGAGGTCGCCGACGATGGCGGCTGATACGTTGACGACGGTGATCAAGAAGGACGTGTTTACCCAGCCTTGGAGATCTGGCACGATGAAAGAGTTCGTATGATCTGAAACCGCGAAGAGGCTCAGAGTGGTTGATGCAACCACGTCCCGGTAGCCCTAACTCCATTCTGGAACTGTGAAGTTCGGATTCAGCAGTTCCGAAGGGCTGTTGGGAGTCTCATTGGCGACAAGATCGGCGTTCGCGATCCATGTCGTCGCGCCTTGGGTCGAGTGAAGACCGGCGGTAAGGAAGCCGAAGGTGAGAAGAGCTTTATGAGAAATCATGAAAAGGGGGGCGGGACGTGGGCTAACCGGGAGGGAATTGACTTCCACAACGGTTACTCCTTGGATGAGAATGCGGGCCTAGTATTTAACGTGAAGTCTTTATAAGAGAGCCCCAGCTGATGTGCAAGTTGATTTTCCGACAGCGAATTTGCAGGTTTCTTGCGCTGAAGACGCTGGCGTCAGGGGCACAGGATGCGGGAATCCACCTCGTGATCACGTTTTACATGATCCGGTATAGGTTACCCGCTCTCGAATCACGCGGTCAGGCAGGTTGAGATTGTCAGTTCACCTTGGCCCATTCCTCGCGGACGACGGGCTCGAGGATGGCTTTCCATTTCGCATAGCCTTTGGCGTTGAGATGCAACCTGTCGGGACGGAAGAAGCCGGGGATGGGCTGGTCGGAGGAATCGGCGAGGTAGCTGGAAGTTTCCAGATAGCGCAACCCGTCTTTGCCGGCGCACCAGGCATCGAGGTGGCGGTTGAGCAGGTGGACCTTGGAAATCTGGGCGGCGCGGCTGGGTGCGATTTTCACGGAGTTTACGATGACCCGGGTCTTGGGAAAGCGATCATGGATCAGGGTGAGGAATTTCGTATAGTCGGCGAAGGCCTCGTCCACGGTGAGATGATCGTCGATGTCGTTGCTGCCGACGTAGGTGACGACGAGCTTTGGCTCGTGGCGGGCGACGACGGTGTCGAAATAGACAATCATGTCATTGGCCACGCAGCCGCCGAATCCGCGGTTGACGACGGGCAGGCCGGGGAAATCTTTTTTCAAGGGCGACCACAGGCGGATGCTGGAACTACCGACAAAGACGATGCCACCTTTTTCCGGTTCCTTCGCGGCATAGACGGCGATTTCCCCAGCGAATCGCTGCGGGTTGGGACGCGGCGTGGGTTGCAGGGCGCAGGCGGAACAGGCTCCAATCATGACAAACAAGAGGCAACGCAGGATCGTGGAATGCATCGGGAAGGGGAGTATGCGATTTGACCGCCGCTTCCTAGCGCGGATTTTCTAGCGGAATGCGCCTTTGACGCGGGCGACGAAATCCTCCAGCGTCAGCGCGAATGACCGCCCGTGAAGCCATCGTCGCGTTGAACTTGCTGCCGAAAATCGGACCCGTGCGGGTGCGGCGCCTGCTGGAAGCATTTGGTGACAACCCGGCGTCCATCCTTGGCGCGGCCAAGGACCGCCTGATGCGGGTGGACGGGATCGGCGAGGAGACGGCGAAAATCCTGCACGGCTGGCAGGATCACGCGGACCCGCTCGCCGAGATCCGTGAAGCGACGGAGCGCGGAATTTCCATCGTCACGCAGGAGGACGAGGACTACCCAGCTCCGCTGCGGGAAGCCTATGATCCGCCGCTGCTGCTCTATGTGTGGGGAAAATTGGAAGCACGGGATCGGCACTCGATCAGTGTCGTGGGCTCGCGGCGGGCGACGATCTACGGCAAACAGGCGACGAAGAAGCTCTCCTATCAGCTCGCACAATCCGGCTTCACCATCATTTCGGGCCTCGCCCGCGGCATCGACACCGCCGCGCACGAAGCCGCCGTAGCCGCGAACGGTCGCACCATCGCGGTGATCGGTTCCGGCCTCGGAAAACTCTATCCGCCGGAGAATCTGGCGCTGGCGGAAAAGATCGCCGCGGGCTTCGGCGCGGTCGTTTCTGAGTTCCCCCTAAATACCGCGCCAGACAAGCAGACCTTTCCGATGCGCAACCGCATCGTGGCCGCGTGGGCGCGGGCGGTGCTCGTCGTCGAGTGCCCGGCGTGGTCCGGCTCGCTCATCACCGCGAATCTCGCTTCTGAATATGGAAAGCCGATTTTCGCCGTCCCGGGGCCCATCGACAAGCCGACTTCCGCCGGTTGCAACCAGCTCATTCGTGACGGGGCCACGCTGGTCGCCGACGCATCGCACCTTCTCGACGATCTCGGCGAACTCCCCTTCGCCCGTCAGGCAAGCGTCGCCCAACCGGCCGGGGAAATCCCCGAGCTGCCGGAGGAGGAAGCCGCAGTTTTCGCCGCTGTGACCTCGGATGAATCACCGGTGGATCTCATCATCGAGCGATCTGGACTGCCCGCGCATGTGGTGACGGCGACCCTGATGAAACTGGAAATGCGGCGGCTGGTGCGGGCGTTTCCAGGGTTCCGGTATGCGCGGAGATGAGCCAGCCCCAAAACGTGTCCCGGCTGTCTCAGCCGGGTTCCAGCAATGTGTTCCGACGGTCTCAGTCGGAAGCGGCGCCCAAGGAAGATCTGGCTGAGACAGCCGGAACGCATTCCAGAATGCACGACCGGAGGTGGCAATGACTGCATTCTGCGCGGATTCCTCCGGGAAATGGCATTTCAAATCAATCGCATCAGATCATCAGGCTTCTGATTTTCAAACAGTTGGGCATTTATAAAGCCTTTGGCCGGTTTCTTGCGAAAGGCGGTGTCAGTTCCTCGATCAATCCGACCGGGGACAACAATAACCAACCCCTACGATTATGACCAAACTCGAAATGAAAGGCACTTGGAACGAAACCAAGGGCAAACTGAAGCAAAAATATGCCGATCTCACGGACGACGATCTCCTTTTCGAAGAAGGTAAAGAGGACGAACTCCTCGGTCGTCTCCAGAAAAAGACCGGCCAGACCAAAGAACTGATTCGCGATACCATCGCCAAACTCTGAACCCGGATGAGCATGAAAACCAACACCTCAAACCAATCCGACACCGAACTCCACGAGCTCTTCGTGGAGCAGCTCAGGGACATTCTCTGGGCCGAAAAGCAATTGGTAAAAGCCCTGCCGAAAATGGCCAAGGCCGCCAATGACAAAAAACTGTCAGAAGCTTTTACCAAACATCTCGGTGAGACTAAGAATCACGTCGTCCGCCTCGAACAGGTTTTTAAGGAAATCGGCCTCTCACCGCGGGCGAAAAAGTGCCCTGCGATGGAAGGTCTGCTCAAGGAAGCGGATGAACTCGCCGAGGAATTCGCTGACTCGACCGCACTCGATGCCGCGCTCATCGCAGCCGCGCAGAAGGTGGAACATTATGAAATCGCATCGTATGGCACTATCCGCGCCTTCGCGAAACGCTTGGGCTACGACAGTGCCGTGGCCTTGCTTTCCGCCACCATCGAGGAAGAAGGTAAAGCTGACCACAAGTTGACCGAAATCGCCACTGGCGGGGTCAACCAAATGGCCGTCGCCTGATTCGATCCACTCCAACAGAAACCCGCCAAGTTACTCTTGGCGGGTTTTTTTGCGATAAACATGCGCCGGTTTTAGCCGGATGACTTGCGGCGACCGGCTTGCGATGGACTATCAGTTACTGAGTCACCGCAATATGCCCTTGGCGCGGGTAGGCGAATCACCTATTCTGCTGCTTGAACTGCTATGCGTCTTCCTCCTTTTCGCCGTCCATTTTTCCTCTGTAGTTTCCTCATCATCGTGATCGGTCTGTTAGGGTGGTTTGCGCGACATGACGCCCCGTCGGATCCTCCGTCCCTAACGTCCGCGTTACCTCCAGCAACCGATCATCGGGCAGCGGATGCACAACCCCGCGTCGCCAAGAACCTACAAAAGCAGGCGATCCCCGCCGCAGATCAGATCGACTCTGAGGAAACTTGGGATATCGACCTCGGCGGACAACCCCTTTCGATCACCCTCGCCCTCGACGAAGCAGTCCTTCGCGATGCCGATGGCAAGGAAACCATCGCCCGCCTCTCTCCTCCCGCCACCGAGCTAACACTGCCCGCGCGACTCGCCGAACTCAGCGCGGCCGAGGGCGTATTTCCCGTCGCTTACCTTGCCGGGAAAGAACGCTCCGTCGCCACCCGCCGCATCATCACTCCGGATCTGCGGGTTCAGCTTGATGCCGCCGCCGCCGAAAAAGTCGCGGCCCAAAACCAACTCGTCATCAAAGACCGCCCGGCGTATGCCCCGGGCTGGGTCGTGATGACTGCGAAAAGCCCCTTCGCCGCGCTGGATGCGATGATCAATCTTCGCGCCCTCCATGAGGTGACCTCCGCCGATGTCCTGTTAGCCGTGCAACACAGTCTGCGTGCTCTGCCCAACGACCCGCTCGTCATCAATCAATGGCATTTGAAAAAAACCAGCGGATCCGTCACCGGTTCGGACCTGAACATCGAAACCACTTGGAACTACCCTGCCGCCATCGGCAACCGTGGCGCCGGCATTCGCATCGGCGTGGTCGACGATGGACTCCAGACCGCGCATCCCGATCTATCACCCAATGTTGATTCGATCAATGACAAGGACTGGAATGGCAACGATGCCGACCCTAACCCCGGCACCGGCGATGACCATGGCACCGCTTGCGCCGGCAATGCCGCCGCCAAAGGCAACAACGGAATCGGTGTCTCGGGAACCGCGCCGGATGCCACTCTCGTCGGCATGCGCCTGATCGCAGCCGCTGTCACCGACGCCCAGGAAGCGCAGGCCATGACATATCTCCCCGATCTCATCCAGATCAAAACCAACAGCTGGGGGCCCGCGGACAATGGCAACGCCCTTGATGGCCCCGGTCCACTGACCCTCGCCGCCCTGCAAACTGCTGCAACCACCGGCCGTGGCGGTAAAGGCAGTGTCATCCTCTGGGCCGGAGGAAACGGCGGCGATGTCGGCGACAATTCGAACTACGACGGCTACGCAAACTCCATCTACACCATCGCCATCGGTGCCACTGGC
>JBBQDJ010000031.1:0-14561 GCA_038319595.1 Verrucomicrobiales bacterium | reverse complement strand
CTCGATGGAGCATTCCGCAGGTCAAATCGCGGGTGGACGGCACGATTCGATCCGCGATCAGGCCGCGCAGGCCGTCATAAATGAGGTGCGTCTCATACCCTTTCTGGGTGGCGTAATCGACCGCGCATTTGACGGCGGGATTCATTCCGGCGGAGTCGCCACCCGAGGTGAGAATTGCTAGGCTCTTCGGCATGCTGCTCCGGAAAGCAAAGGAAGTGCCGAATCCGGCGGGAAAAATTCAGATCACAGTCCACGAAACTCGGAGGCGAGTTTCTTGGCGGTGGCGATCGTGTTGCGGTGCAGCTTCGCGGTGAACTCGGGTTGGCGGTTGTAGCCACCGCCGTAGAGCACGGCCACTGGGATGCGGTTCTTGATGAACGCACTGAGCAGGACCTCGTCGCGACGCTGGATGTCCTTGAGCGAAAGATGCATCTGCCCGAAGCGGTCGTTGCGGTGGGTGTCTGCGCCGGAAATCCAGATAACGAGATCCGGGGCGAAGGTGTCCAGCGCACCGGCCAGACTGACGAAGAGTTGTTTCAAATACATTTCCCCCTCGACGTAGCGAACGGTCTCGATGTCGAGCGAGCCGACGACTTTTTTCGTGGGATAGTTTTTCCCGACATGGATCGAGTAGGTGAAAACGCGCGGGTCGTCACCGAGTAGCGCGGCGGTGCCGTTGCCCTGGTGGGCGTCGGTATCGACGACCATGATCTTGATGTTAGGCTGCTTGTCCTGAAGATCGCGGATGGCGATGGCGACGTCGTTGAAAACGCAGTAGCCCTCGCCATGCTCGCGGAACGCATGGTGGGTGCCGCCGGCGAGGCAGACGCCGACGCCCTCGGCGAGCGCCGCATGGCAGGCGAGGCGGGTGGCCTCGACTTCGGTGATACTGCGCTGATAGAGTTTCGGCGTGACTGGCAGACCGAGAAGGAGTTGCTCCTTGCGGTCGAGCAGGCCGGACTGGATTTTTCCGATGTAGTCCTTTTCATGGACCCGCTGGAGCAAATGCACGTCAGCGGCGCGCACCTCGATGATTTCCTCGGGCCGGAGGATGCCGCCTTCGAGCAGCATGTCCTTGGAAACGCGGAACTTCTCCATCGGGAACGGGTGTCCCGAGGGTAGTTCTAGTTCCAGTTCCCGTGAATAAAAGCAGCGCATCGTTCCGCAGCCAACCAACAGCGGAACGGCAGGAATTCCAAGCGGGAATTGAGAAACTAGAACGCCTCAGTCTGCCTTCGTTGGCACCGTGCGTTTTGCGGCATCCGGATAGTAGTCACGATACATCCGTTCCGAAACGGCCGCCGCATGTTCCTTGCTTCTCAAGCGTGCGAGTTGGTAGCTGGCAACCAGCCGAAGAACCAACAAGAACCGAGTGCCAAATCCGCTGCCCCATTTGCCTGCGGAAACGGTCCATTCCTTCCCGAGATAGACCACCTGTCCGTGGCCCGCGAGTCGCAGGCTGGTCTCGACGTCCTCCATCAGGGGCTGCGCGGGAAATCCTCCGGCGGCGTCCAAAGCAGATCTGCGGAGAACCATGGTTTGGTCCCCGAAAGCGACGCCACCGAAAACGACCCGCAATTCATTCAGTGCCTCGATAATCAAGGTGCCTGGTCCTTGGCGGTCGAAGCGTTGGCCGAAGACCAGGAGCGAGGCATCCGGGTTTTTCTGGATCGCGAGATCAAGGTCGGCCAACCAACCGGGGCGGGGAGTGCTGTCAGCATGGGCGACAAGAATCCATGAAACATCCGTTACGGCGATCCCCGCAGCGATTTGATTTCCCCGACCACGTGGCGCGGAGATCACTTGTGCATTTAACAAATCCTTGGTGGAACCGTCTTGGGATCCACCGTCCGCCACGATGATATCTGGCACGGGTCCAAGTTCGGCGCGGAGGTTCTTGATGAGCGTTTGCAATCCATCACCCGCGTTCAGAACCGGTAGCACGACCCCGAGTTGGAGGGGTTCTGGAACGAGACGGCACGCGCGTAGCCGGGACGCTAAGGACCGATGTTGGGCGAGTCCGGCAAGAAGCCAAGGGATCCAGATGCAACCCGCGACAACATGACCGAAGCCCCACCAACCGTGATGAGCTTGAGTCCACCACGCGATGAAATAGCCGCCAAGCGAGATGGAGAGTGTGGTCCATGCGAACGACGGCCGCAGCGCGGTGAGTGGCAGAATCCAAGTGAGATACCAGAAATGGACGATGGGTGAGCAAACGAGAAGCGAACCGAGCATCCACAGCGCGGCATCGATCAGCGGCATCCCACGCCAGCGCGCGATGCAGATGGTCACTGCGCAACTACCAAAGGCAGCCGTTCCCAAGAGTCGGACGATCTCCAAGCGGAGTCCGGTGCTTGCGAGCAGGGTGAACAAGGGGCCGTTGAAAGCGCTGGTGCTGGCGAAATGACGGACTCCGTTCAACAACTCGGGCAATGCTGATAGAAATGGTAGACTTGGCAATATCAGAACCAGTGGAAGCCACCAGATACCGCGGAAAAGTCTCTTTGTTAGAAATAACGGAATAAGAACGATGCAAACGATTTTGATTTGAATCGCTAGTCCGAGCCAGAGCCATGCGGAGGATTTTCCACGGGCTGCGGCCCATAGCGACGCGAGCAGGGCCGCAGTCATCAGGCTGTCGAAGTGACCTTCGGCCGCGAACGCAATGAGAACGACCGGATTGAAGGCGTAAAACCCAGCCCAGCGCAAGGGCGCGGCGTGATGGCGCAGTAAGCCTAACAGAAGTAATAGCGTCGCAAGATCACCCGCAAGCGCCAGCAGCTTGTAGGTGATGAGTCGCGGCGAAATGCCCGCGACCACCGCGTTGATCCATTGAATCCCCGGGGGGTAGGCGGTAGGGCTGTCGCGGTGATTCATCACCTGCCAGGAGGCATCCCGGCGTTGCTCCCAACGCGGATCATCCGCTGGCGCGGAGTAAGGATTGCCTCCGTCGCGGACGAGTTCCCCTCCCCAGAGGTAGCGGTTCACATCGTCAGACACCGGGGCTGGCAGAAGCATCAGGCGGAGCAGAATCGCAGCGCCGAGGATGAGGCGGCTGGCGGATCGGTCATTAATGTTAGGGGAAAAGAAAATTAACCCGAGCATGGAAAATCCACAAGTTGCGAAAAGTGCGACCCGAAGCAGCGGCGCGGTCTCAAGAGTGGGTAGGGATGACCATGCCGCGCATGTCAAAACGGATAAGGCAAGACAAGCGCCCCATGCGACCATCCTGATTTGACTGGGAGAGGTCATTCAGCGTTGAGGGAATTGGAGCTCGGAATTGATTCCGCACGAAGGGAAGCAGACTTCAATCAAGCCAGTCGCCCGAGATGCGCGGAATAAATTCCGCGCTCCAATTTCTCTATTTCGGCGCATTTCTTGTATCGGCTTGTTCACGCAGGCTGGACCAACCGACGAGACTGAACCCGACGACATAAAGCGAGAGGAATGGGACAATCGCGTAGTTTCCACTGCGGGCGTAAGCAATGAGGGTGACGGCGCAGTAGATGCCGGCCGCGATCTCCAACAGCGGGATGCGATCAGGAGTGAGGCGATAGCTTTTCGAAACGCCGGTCCCGCGCTTGGGCGTGCGGATGAAGCCGCTCTTGATGCCGAAAATGGCCTCAAGCACGGCGCGTGTGTTAGATAAGCAGATACCGAATCCCACGAGCATCAATGCGGGCAGAAGCAGGATTCGTCCGCGCCAGTCTTTGGGATAAAGATAGCGCTGGCTGGTGGTGTAGAGCACGGCCGGTCCGAAGGTGGAGGCCAGCAGCGGAATCGAGAATACGACGAGCCAGCCATTTTGCAGGCTGCCGCCGAGGTAGTGCAGTGCTGGAAGGGCCAACAAGGCAACGATCAGCATGAGCGGATGGGCAAGGTAGTGGCAGAGGTGGAAGATCGATTGGAGCTTCGCGAAAAGGCTCCGATTGGATGAAAAAATTTCTGGCAGGAGTTTGATCGCCGTCTGGATGGATCCCTTGGCCCAGCGGAACTGCTGACTCTTAAATGCCGAATAAGTTTCCGGCAACTCGGCAGGAACTACCACATGCGGGACATACTCAAGATGCCACCCCTTGAGCTGGGCCCGGTAGGAGAGATCGAGATCTTCGGTGAGAGTGTCGGCGGTCCAACCGCCGGCGTCCTCGATGCAGGTGCGCCGCCAGATGCCTGCGGTGCCATTGAAATTGAGGAAAAGGTGATTCGCGGAGCGGGCGGATTGCTCGATGGCGAAGTGACCGTCGATGCCGACCGATTGAGCCCGCGTGAGCAGGGATTCCTCGCGGTTGAGGTGACCCCAGCGGGCCTGAACGAGGCCGTTTTTCTCATCGACTAAATGGGGGAGCAAACTACGCAGAAAATCCGGGGTAGGGACGAAGTCGCTATCGAAAATGGCGATGAATTCCCCGTGGGCGGCGGACATGGCATCGCTTAGAGCACCGGCTTTATATCCCTGCCGGATTTCGCGGCGGACAACATCGATCCAGATTCCCTTCTCACGAATCTCGGCGGCGACGCGGTCCACCAACCCGCAAGTCTCGTCGGTGGAATCGTCGAGCACCTGAATCTGATGGAGTGTGTGCGGATAATCAAAAGCGGCGATCGCACGGATGGCGCGCTCGGCGACATTAAACTCGTTGTAAAGCGGGAGCTGGGTGGTGATTTTAGGCAGATCACGAATTTCACCGGGCGGATGCGCCTTGCCCCAGTCTTCCTCGATTCGGAGCTGGCGGATGCGGGTTTCACTGGCTCTGCGACCGAAAAGGGCGAGCAGCACGTAGCAGTTGAGTCCATAAAACAACAGCCCGGCACTTGCTGCCAGATAGAGAACAAAGGTGATATCGAGAAAGCCGTTTAACATGATCAATCCTTGGAGGAAGCCTTCCGTTTTTCGGCGAGTTGGACAAGTGAAGCTGGCAGGGTATCGAAGATTTTTTCGAAACCGACCTCGGTCTTTTTCCCGAGTCGTCCGAAGGTGAGCACGCCGGTCGGGCAGCTTTGCACGCAGGCCGAACAGCGCACGCATTCGGGATCCTCCATGGGTTTTCCTTTGTTCGCGAATGCCATGACATCAATGCCCTGATGGCAGACCGAGGTGCAGACATTACAAGAGATACATTTGTCCTTTTCCGCGAAAATCCGGAAGCGGGTGAAGCGGGCATAGATGTGCATCAGCGCGGCGAGCGGACAGGCGAAGCGACACCAGATACGGCCGGAAAAATGGAAGTAAAACGCCACGCCCATCACACCCGCTAGCCAGAGATCGACGAGGTAGGAATAGTTCCCGATGGGCAACGTGTAGAGCAGGGTCTTGAACGCTGCGTTCAATCCGGTAGATGGGAAAATCCAACCGACCAGGCGGACTGCTAGAATCAAGAATGCGAAGGCCAGTACGACCTGGCCGACCATGTTGAGCTTGTTCCAGAACGGCCCGTGCGGCATTTTCTGGCGGTGGGCGTCACCCAATGTTTCCGCAAGTGCGCCGCAGGAACAAATCCAGCCGCAATAGGCACCTTTTCCCCAGCGCCAGACGATGAGGGGGATGATCACAAAGGTCTGGATAAAGCCCAGGATGAGCCAGCCCCAGAGTGGGGCGTCCGTGAAGAAATTGAACACGAAAAGCGGCCACGCCAGCACGAAGCCGAAGGCCCGCCAGTATTGATCCGGCGGAGTGCCAGGACCGTTTGATAGAAATGTCTGACCAAACCATTGGCCGAAGCCGCCGTGCGTGAAGGCGCCATTTGCTCCGAGATAGGGGAACACAAAGTAGGGCAGAATAAATAACGGAATCCACTGCACCAGCGTGAGGACCGTTGTCTGAAGTTTTACATAGGGAGTCTTGCGGCGGCGGATGCGGCGGATTCCGAAAATCAGCACGCACAAGCAGTAGGCGAGCGAGTAGTAGAAACTCGGTTCGGAGGCAGCTCCTTTGAAAATGTTACCCACCGTGCCCGCCGTATTCCACCAGCCTGATAGACCGGAGAATAACGCGCCCGGCTGGGGATTGAGCCAGGCGGGGAAATGCCCGTCGAAGGGAAGCTTGCCGCCTTTTTTCCAATGATAGAGCCAGATGCAAAAGAGCAGCGTCCCCGTCATCGTCAGCCAGAATTTCGGGGTATGCTCGCCACTGATCTGGATGCCTGAGCGGCGGAAGAAATCCAATGGTGCCTCGCGGCCGATGAGCACGAAGACATTGTCGTTAGGAATCACATGGTCGCATCCATCCTCGCCACAAAGCGTGATCTGCACTTCAGAAATGTCCTGCACGTTCGTGCCGAGATGAAGGCGGAGTTTCCCTTCCTTGGAAAACAATTCCAGCTTCTCCAAATTTCCGGCCTTGGGCCGGGAGAATTCCTTTTTCCGATAGCTCAGATCCACGCTAGCTCCAGATTCCGCTAGGGAAATCGCCGCTTCCAATGCCGAGTCACCGCCGCCGACGACGAGCACCCGCTTGCCCTCGAAGCCTTTTGAGTCGATTAGGCGGTTGCTCACTTTATCGAGCCCTTCACCGGGCACATTGAGTTTACGGAAATTTCCCGTGCGTCCGATGGCAACGATCACGCGCTTCGCTCGGACGGCCTCGCCTTTGACCAAGTGAACCTTCAATTCAGCACCCGTCCGCTCGATGCGGTCGATGTGGGCTTCTACCGGCTCGATCCCGTGGGTAGCCTGCTGCACGGCGAGTTCGGTGAGGAGTTCCTCTTTCACCTTCGCCTGGAAACGCATCTCGCCCTCAGGCACCATATCGGTCGGATAGGCGAAGATCGGCTTCTTCCTTGGAAAATTTTTAATCGTGGAAAACGCCTCCGCGGATTCGTACAACCGAAAGTTCATACCGGCTTTTTTCGCTTCGATCGCCGCAGACACGCCGGAAACACCCGCGCCGATGATCACCAGATCCAGCACCGCTGGATCGCCGCTCTTTTTGAAATCCTTTTCACTGAGAATCTCACGCACCGCGCGTGCTCCGGTGTTTGCAGAGAATTTCAGCAGCGGAACACCTGTCAGATCGCCCACGATCCGCACGCCCGGCACATTGCAGGTGCCATCGTCATTTGCCTGCGGAGCTTTTTCCACCGCTCCAGATGGCCATTTGCCGTGAAGCCAGTGGATATAATTGGCGATGATGGATGCCATGGAGGTTTAAATTAGGGGAATTGAGTCGGGACGATGCCACTTGGCCCAGATACCCGAAAGCATCCAGCATGCCCACACAAGAGTTTCTAGGGTGATTTCTATTCCAATCCAATTTGAAAAAATCTGGAATATTTGCACCATTTCCTGCTCTGAAACCTTATAACTTGCCAGCAACGATCCCCGCCATCTATGTCCTCCGCCGAATCCGCCACTCGCGAACGTTACGCAGCAGCAGCAGTAGCCACTGAAGCCGCACTTTGTTGTCCCGTTGACTACGATCCCCAATTCTTGAAAGCGATCCCCGCTGAAGTCATCGAGAAAGACTACGGCTGTGGCGATCCTTCGAAGCACCTGCATCCCGGCGAGACCGTGCTCGATCTAGGATCCGGCACCGGGAAAATTTGTTTCATCGCCTCACAGGTCGTCGGGCCGACAGGCAGGGTCATTGGCGTGGACATGACCGACGACATGTTGGAAGTCGCCAACCGCAATGCCCCGATCGTCGCCGGGAACATCGGCCATGCAAACGTCGAGTTCCGCAAGGGCCGCATCCAAGACCTCGCGCTGGATCTGGATCTGCTCGACAAGGAACTGGCTAAAAAGCCGATCTCAAGCGCTGCCTCGTTTCTAGCAGCGGAAGAACTCGCGGCCGAGCTCCGCGTCAAGCAGCCGCTGGTCGAGACCGAATCGATCGACGTGGTGGTTTCAAATTGCGTTCTCAATCTGGTAGAGAGCCGCCTCAAACGGCAACTCTTCGATGAAATTTTCCGGGTCCTGAAAAAGGGTGGGCGGGCTGTTATTTCAGACATTGTCTCCGATGAAGAAATCCCCGTGCATCTGCAGGACGACCCTTATCTCTGGAGTGGCTGCATCAGCGGAAGCTACACCGAGGAAGGATTTCTCAAGGCCTTTGCCGATGCCGGATTCCACGGGATCGAAATTCTCAAGCGGGATGATGCGCCATGGCAAACCGTCGAGGGCATCGAATTCCGCTCCGTCACCATCCAGGCTTGGAAAGGCAAGCAAGGCCCTTGTTTCGAGCGGAACCAAGCGGTGATTTACAAAGGCCCGTTTCTCAAAGTCCTCGACGATGACGGCCATGCCATGGAACGCGGAAAACGCTACGCCGTTTGCGACAAGACCTTCCAGATCTATCAGCAGCCGCCCTATCGCGACTATTTTAACTTTGTCGAACCACTCACGCCCATCACTCCGGATGAGGCTCAACCCTTTGATTGCACCCGCACCGAGCTCCGGCATCCGAAGGAAACAAAAGGCCATGATTACAATGCGACTACCGAAGCCGCCAAATGCCGCACCGGCGGTGATGGTGCGAGTTGCTGTTAATTTAATCTCATGAATCAGTTTCAAAAAAGCCTTCACCAGCACGGTGTCCCGCTCAAACGTGGCCGATTTGAGACGCTACAAATCAATGTCGGCAGGAAGTGCAATCAAACTTGTACGCATTGCCACGTCAATGCCGGCCCGACTCGCACTGAGATGATGGACGAGGAAACCGCGCACAAGGTCGGTGCATGGATCCTCGAGCACAAACCCGCCACCGTGGACATCACCGGTGGCGCTCCAGAGATCAGCGAATTTTTCCGTTACTTTGTCGAGACTGCCCGATCGGTCGGTTCCCATGTCATCGACCGGAATAATCTAACGATCATCGAGACGAAAACCCACGCTTATCTGCCGGAATACCTGGCAAAGCACGAAGTCGAAGTCGTGGCATCGCTTCCCTGTTACCTTGAAGACAACGTGGACTCACAACGTGGCAACGGTGTGTTTCAGAAGAGCATCAGCGCGCTGAAAAAACTCAACGCGGTTGGATACGGAACTACACTGCCACTCACGCTCGTTTACAATCCCATCGGTGCGAAACTACCACCCGACCAAGCCGAACTGGAGGCGGATTACAAAGAAGAACTGCTCGCACGCTACGGCATCGTTTTCACACGCCTCTTCGCCATCACCAATCTTCCCATCGCCCGCTTCGCCACCGATCTCCGTGAACACGGACAGTGGGACTATTACATGGAGCTGTTAGCAAACAACTTCAATCCCGCCACGGTGGACGGACTGATGTGCCGCAGCACGATCAACATCGGCTATGAGGGCGAGGTCTTTGATTGCGATTTCAACCAAATGCTCCGCATGCAACAGCGGACTGATAAGCCGCTTTACCTTTGGGATGTCACACCGGCCTCGATGGTCTCGCAGCCCATCCTCACCGCCAACCACTGCTTCGGTTGCACCGCCGGCGCAGGAAGCAGCTGTTCCGGGGCATTGGAAACCGTTCTCGCGAAAAACTAACGATCATGAAACAACTACTGCTTATTTTGTTCGCCTGCCTCACACTTCCCGTACGCGCGGAACTGGATCAAACACACGCTGCATTCGATAAGATTCTTCAGGCAAACGTGAACACCAAGGGCGCAAATTACGCGGCTCTCAAGAAAGATTCTGCGCCGCTGGATGCCTATCTGAAATCGCTGGCGGATGTCAGCCAAGCCGAGTTCAAGAGCTGGAGCAACGACCAACAATTGGCCATGCTGATCAATCTCTACAACGCCGCCACGCTCAAGCTCGTCGTCGATCATTATCCAGTGAAAAGCATCAAGGACATTGGAGGCGCTGCCGGTCCTTGGAAGCAAGCGGTGGTGGATTTGCTCGGAAAAAAGCAGACCTTGGACTATCTCGAAAACAATGTCCTGCGTCCAAACTACAACGACCCACGAGTTCATTTCGCGATCAATTGCGCTTCCATCGGCTGTCCCGCACTGAGAAGTAGCGCATTCCGTGCGGACCAGCTTTCCTCGCAACTCGACGAGCAAACCAAGGCGTTTCTCGCCGACACTTCGAAGAACCGGGTCGATGCGAAAAACAAGACCCTCTATCTGTCCTCCATTTTCGATTGGTTCAAATCCGACTTCGTGAAAAAGTCCGGCAGCGTGGAAAAATTCATCGCACCCTATCTAAGCTCCGCCGACAAGAAATCCGTGGCAGATGGCGGACTCTCTATCAAATACACCGACTACAGTTGGAGCCTCAACAAACAGTGAGTGAGCCCCACCAGAAACAACTCATCATTTTCACCCGCCTCCCCTGCCCCGGGAGGAATAAGACCCGCCTCATCCCCGCGCTTGGCGAGGAGGGCGCTGCGGAGTTTCACGATCGTCTTGCACGGCACACCTTCGACCGAGCTTCGGCGTTTTGTCACAGTGTTTCAGATTCAAAACTGATCGTTCGACTTGATGGAGGCTCGCCCGCGGATGGAAGAAACTGGCTTGGCGAATGCGACATCCGCGAGCAAGGCGGCGGCGACCTTGGGGAGCGTGTGGACCGGGCGGTGAACGATGCGTTTCTGGAAGGTGCGTGCCAGGTGGTGGTCATTGGCACTGATTGTCCCGAACTGGACGAGCGGATTCTTGGAGACGCTTTCGAAGCCTTGCTGACGCATGCACAGGTTTTTGGACCGGCCTGCGACGGCGGCTACTACTTGCTGGGTTTGTCCGCCCCATGCCCCGCTGTATTTCAAAACATCGACTGGGGTGGCCCCGAGGTGTTGCGCCAATCCCTTGCCGCTGCACCGGGTGCAGGCTTGCTGGAGACCTTGCCGGATGTCGATGTGCCAAACGACCTCCCAGCGGCGATGATCGCACTCGAACTCGCCCGATCAATTGGCTTCCAATCACCACCGGATTCTCCAAAGTGAAAGCGAATGATGGTGCCCATGAAATTTCCGCTCATCTGTTGCCTGTTAGCGCTCATCCCAGCCTGTGGGCCGACGCGCCTCACCCCCAATCTCGGTGAGATTTACAGCGCGGCGGCAAGGCAGGAGCATTTGGATAGGAATCCGATCATCGTCATCCCCGGCATCCTTGGCTCACAACTGGTGGATGGACAGGGACGCGTGGTGTGGGGGGAATTCGGACCGAACGCGGTGAATCTTCAGAGTGCTGAGGGAACACGACTGATGGCCCTGCCGATGTCTGCCAGCGGTTGGCCGCGCGACGAGGTCAGGCCGACAGGCGCACTCGAACAGCTCAAGGTTTCGTTAGGATGGGATTTCAAATTCAGCGCCTATTCCGGAATGCTGCGGGCCTTCGGCGCGGGTGGCTACCTGGACCCGGCACTCACCGAACTCAGCAAGATCGACTACGGCCCCGGGCATTTCACCTGCTTTCAATTTGGCTACGACTGGCGTCGATCTTGCGTGGAGAATGCGGCGTTGTTGGGAAAGTTCATCGAGGAGAAACGCCGCTATGTCCAAGAGGAGCGCTTCAAGCGGCATGGGCTGCGCGGAGACGTGAAATTCGACATCGTCGCCCACTCGATGGGTGGTCTCGTCGCCCGCTATTATCTAATGTACGGTGGAAAGCCGCTCAATGCGGACGGAGAAATGCCGGTGACGTGGGCCGGGACAAAACACGTGGAAAAACTCATCATGGTTGGCACGCCCAACGCGGGATCGATCTATCCGCTGCGTGAGTTGCAGGAGGGATTCAAGCTCGCTCCCTTTCTACCAAGAATCGATGCCGCCGTCGTTGCGACGATGCCATTCGCCTACGAGTTATTACCCAGCGAGGAGGATCAACCGGTGATCGATCAAGACAGCAAGCCCATCGCGATTTACCAATCCGAAACTTGGCAGAAACTTCAATGGGGTCTAACTGATCCCGTGCAAGACAAGGTGCTGCAAGACCTGCTTCCTTCGGTCACAAGCAGGGAAGAGCGACAGGTCATCGCCAAGGATCACCTCGCAAAAATGCTCCGCAACGCCCGTGCGTTTCATCGGGCCATGAGTCGTCCTTCCATCCCGCCGGCCGGTGTAAAAATCCACGCTTTCGTGGGCGATGCAGTCGCTACGGGTAGCCGCATGCAGGTGCCAGCCAAAGGCAAGCCAACAATTATCGACTGGATTCCTGGCGACGGCTCCGTCACCCGTAAGTCCGTCATGTTCGACCAACGGACCTCGGCCGAAACGGGCCAGCGGCTGTAAAGTCCGATCCACTGGGACAGCGTCCAGTTTATCTTCGCCGACCACCTCGTTATGACCAGCGATCCCGATTTTGTGGATAACGTGCTGCATTTGCTTCTTGAGTCACCCCGACCCTAAAATTCACGGAATAAAAGAACGTGCGAGGGTTCTCATTAGGGATTACCAAAACAAGAACCATGAAACCTTTTTTTACTCTGCCCCTACTTGCGATTGCTGCGGGAGTTCTCGTGCAGTCCTGTGCCAAAGGCGAGAATACGCCAGAAAAGGCCGCGCTGAAGAGCAAGCTCACCGCGATTCAATATAATGTGACCATGGAGAACGGAACCGAGCCGGCCTTTCACAATGATTACCATGACAATCACAAAGCTGGTATTTACGTCTCCATTGTGAGTGGAGAACCCCTTTTTAGCTCGCTCGATAAGTTCGACTCTGGCACCGGCTGGCCCAGCTTCACCAAGCCGATTTCTCCCAGCGTCTTGAAAAACAAAAAGGACTACTCCGCGGGGATGGATCGCGACGAGGTCCGTTCCGCGAAAGCGGATACTCACTTGGGCCACGTCTTCAATGATGGCCCGGCTCCGACCGGCATGCGTTACTGCATCAATTCCGCCGCGCTGAAATTCATCCCGACTGACAAGCTCGATGAAGCCGGCTTCCCCGATCTTGCCAAAACCTTCACCAAAAGATAAGCCGAGTCATGAAAACACGCACCATCATTCTAGCAGTATCACTTCTTCTTCCCGGTTTCCTGCAAGCCGCCAATCTGAAGCAGGCCACCTTCGCCGCCGGTTGTTTCTGGTGCATGGAAGCGATCTACGACCGCGTGCCCGGCGTGACCAACGTCGTGTCTGGCTATGCCGGTGGGAAGGAAAAGAATCCGACCTACGAACAGGTCGGCAGCGGAGCTACCGGCCACTGCGAAGCGATCCAAATCACCTACGACGCCGATAAGACAAGTTATGCCAAGCTGCTCGACGTCTTTTGGAAGAGCCACGACCCCACCGACGGGCGCGGCGTCGCTCCAGACTTCGGCAAGCAATACCGCTCCGCCTTGTTCTATGGCACAACCGAGGAAAAAAGCGAAATTGAGAAATCCAAAGCCGCCTTGGAAAAGCGCCTTGGCAAAAAGGTCGCCACCCAGGTCGCCCCGTTCGAGAAATTCTATCCTGCCGAGGATTACCATCAAGACTACGTCAAAAAGAATCCCCAGAATTCCTACGTGAAAAACGTATCGATACCACGACTGATCGAGTCTGGTTTCAAACCGTGAATGCGCGAGCTTGTTTCAATTTAAAATTGTTAGTTCGCCACAGGATCGAGACCGAGTTCCCTGCGTTTTCCCGCATCTTCCGGATTGTGCATTTCCCAGTAGGGGATGTTCATCAGGCGCTTGTTAAGAGTGGCGGTGGTGGTGCCGGTCTTGGTCTTCTCTTCCCATTTCCTGATGATGTGGGGGAACGCGGTGTCGAACTGGATCGCGAGGGTGCGCTCTAATGAAGGGTAGGTGAGCGTGTAAGTGCTGCTTCCGCCGGATTCAGACAAAGCGGCGTTCGCCTTCACGGCAACGATGGGTTGGTGATTGAAGCGGGTGAAGATTGCTCCGGGGATGATCTCGCCTTCCCCGATGGGAAGTTTCTTCGGGTCGAGTCTGAGGGTGATCCATAGCTCGTCCTCGAGGGGGGCGGAGGGAAGGGTGAGATCTTTGTCGCCTGCGTTCTCGAAGTAGGAGCGCAGTTGCACGCTCCAGCCGTTTTCGCGGAAGTTCGATTGCTGGAAGGCCTGCCCGCACCAGTCCTGGATGGAGGTGGTGGACTTCAATGCATGGGGGAATTTTTCCAGATCGATGGGGCGGAAGGTGCTCGTCATCGTGTGGTAGGAATAGATGCCGGTGTTGAAGGTGGTGAGGGCGTTCAGCTTGAGGACGTCGGTGGAATTGCCTTTTCCGCTCTCGTCCTTTACCTGCTTGCCGATGAGAAATGGCTCGGTGACGAAGATGAGCTCGGCGTGGCCCGGATGGTTCTTGCCGTAACGGGATTGAGAGAGCGTGAACGAGCTGATCTCGGCACCGTTGAACCAGAAATCGCGGACCTTGTCTGCGGACAGGGGAAGCGTGAGGAAAAGGAATAGGTAAATGGCCTTCATGCTACAGGGTAGCAGCGATCGGGAGAGGCGCATCCACCAAAAGCACGCAGGTGGATGATTGTCACTTGCGGGAAGGGTTTTCAGGGGGGATCTTATTTGATGCGATTTAAGGTAATGTTAGGAATCTTGGGAATCGGACTGGTGGTGACCGGTTGTCAGAGGGACGAGAGAAATTCCTCCGCAAGTGACCCAGATGCCGCGCGCAAACTGGTGATGGATTCCATCGAAGCCCACGGTGGAACGGCGAAATGGTATGGCAATGGACAGCTTC
>JBBQDJ010000030.1:0-14703 GCA_038319595.1 Verrucomicrobiales bacterium | reverse complement strand
CGTCGGAGCCCAAACCACGACCGGCAGCCTCGGCGCAGGAGCCATCGTCAATAATGGAACGCTGCGCCTCAATCGCGCGGACGGACTCAATCCTTACGCTTATACTTTTGCCAATGACATTTCCGGCACGGGCGCGCTGATCGTCGGTCAGAATGTCATTGGATCCTCCTCCTTTGATTCTTTTGTCACCCTAACTGGTAATAATAGTTTCGCCGGTGATCTCACTGTCAACTCGGGTGGACTGAAGATCCTCAACGCGGCCAAACTCGGCACCGGACCGAAGACGATTACCCTGAACAATGGATCCAATGGAAGACCTCAGTTCCATCTCGATGGAACCGGCGGTAACATCACCGTGCCGGCAGACATCGTTTTCAGGACCAGCAATAACGACGCTAACCGCCCTCCCATCAGTAACCTCGCCGGTGACAATGTGATCGCAGGGGGAATCACACTCACCTCCGGAGGCGGCGATTCTACCGTCAATGTGTCCGGCGGCACGCTCGCACTGAACGGTCAGATCGCCACCAGCACCACGATACGCAACCTGCGACTTACCGGGAATCTCGGTGCCAACGGCACCATCAATGGTAAACTCACCAACGGCACTAACACCTGGGGCCTCGTCGTTGTCGGGCCCAACACCTGGACGCTGACCAATAACGCTAACGACTACACCGGCACGACCACCGTCAGCGGCGGTACCTTGTTGGTCAATGCGGCCCAAACACTCGCTACTGGTGCGGTCACCGTTAACACGGGTGCAACTCTCGGCGGCACTGGTACGATCGGCGGCATCACCACGGTCGATGCCGGAGGCATTCTCGCCCCGGGCACCTCGGTAGGCACCCTCACCACGATCAACAATGTCACGGTCGCCGGCACGTTGAAAATCGAGATCAACGGAGCCAGCGCCGACCGGCTGGATGTGGGTGGCATGCTCGACATTTCCACCGCCACCATTGACTTTGATGCATTGGCGGCACCAAGTGGTTCGCCCATCATCATCGCCAGCTACGGAACTCTCACGGGCCAGTTCGCCAATGTCATCGACCTGCCCGTTGGCTACTCGCTCAGCTACAACTACAACTCTCTCAAGCAGATCGCCCTCGTGAGCGTCAGTGGCGACTACAGCACATGGGCCGGTGGTTTCGGACTCAATCCATTGACCGACGGTGCGCCGACCTTCGACAAGGACATGGACGGGCTGACCAACGCGCAAGAGTATGCCTTTGGCCTCGACCCAATCAGTGGTTCATCGGTTTCACCGATCACCGTGCCGCTCAGCAAGACGGGCGGAACCTTCAAATACACCCGCCGCCTGAAGAGCCTGACGGGGTTGACTTACCGCTATGAATCTTCGACCACACTCAGCGGTAGCTGGCCGTTGTTCACGCCGGTATCCGAAGCCTCTAACGGCGGATCGCCGGTTGAGGAGATGACCGTTACCGTGCCAGCCAGCCTCCTGACGAGCGACAAGCGCTTCGTTCGAGTTCTTGCGAACTAAATTTGCTAGAACCTCCTATTTTCGACTCGCCTTGTTTTTCGGGAGGACGCCAGTCACTCGAAAGTGCGGGGCGGCAGCACTCCGATATACATCGGAGTGCTGCCTAACAGTTAATTGGAGTCAGGGTGGAATGGTGCTAACGTAAGTTGGGTTTGGGGCGGATTCCTTATCGCTGATAGACCGGGATGTAGCAGTGCGGAGGGCCGAGGATGATGATGGCCATGGGCGTTTTATGAGGATGGATTTCGACTTCCTCTTCTCGCCATGAGCCGTCGGGTTTTTGCAGTCCAATGAGCACATCACGGATCTGAGGATACCAGTTTGCATCGTGGTTTCCGCCTGCCTGAACCATTGCCTGAATCGCGTAGTAGCAGACGTAGTAGAACTCACCGATTTCTTTGCGATTGAAAACCTTGGGGCTGTTTTCATGCCCTGGGGACATGCCTTTAATCAGCTCTTTTTGGAGAAAATCCGCTGGGAGTCCGGTTTTCTTCCACGTGATTTCGGGGGTCGTAGAACGGCGGTTTGCGTTAGGGGCGGAGGAGAAGGAAAAGTTCTGGGCCTTGATGCGGTTGTAGGAGAAGTTCACCGGCAGCCGGATGGATGACTCCATGGGCCATCCTCACATTTGATGATGCTTCTGGAGCCCAAGTGGTCGGTCCCGCACCCGGGAGATAAGTCTATTGTTCTTGGAGGCTCAGGTTATGACTGTGGAGCGGTGAGCGCTTTGCCGTTGTCGCGGAGACCGAGTTCTTCGAGAAAGGGGACGGCCTTCTTTGCCCAGGTGTCGGGTGCTGGAAAGTCTGATGAGGAACCACCTAACGTACTTTGCAGCATCTCGGCATCGATGATGCCCGGATTCAGAGCGATGGCGGCGAGACCGGAGGGGAGTTTCTGGGTGAGGCCTTCCCATCACGTGCTTCGTCATCCGCGCCTTTTTAATACGGATCCGCCATGGGCGCATCTGGATTTTCCCGGGACAACGAGCGAGCGACGGCGAGTTGCCTGGAAAACTCTCAAGCGGGCCACTGCTCAGTTGAATTTGCCACTAATGAATTCCACGAGCCTTTCGTCGCTCATTTTGTTCGAGGTGCATTCCTTGGTGATGGTATTTTTGAACTGAGGGGTCTCGGCCAGGTAGTGAATGAACTGCTCCTGAATCGTACCTGTGCCGGTCACATGCACCTCATCGGCGTTCTGCATGTGGCTGGTGATTTCCTTGAAAAATTGCGCTTGCAGGGTTTTCTGATGATTCTGCGCGGTTTTCTCGTTGGAGTTCCCTTCGTCCCCCGGATTCCTGGCGCGGCCTACGACCATGAAATCCGCGTCGGTGCTGTCGGCATGACCGACGATGGTGGCATGATGGGTGTCCATCCAAATGCCGAACTGCTTCTTGTTTTTTACTGACATCCGGTTACCTGCCGTCGCATCGAAAGAATAGCGAATTTTTTTCCGCTGATTATTGAAGAGGACTTCTTGAAAGGGCCTCCAGTTCCCTGCGCGAAGAAGCGTGATTTTTGGCGTTTGGGCTCCTGCGGCCGATTCCGGAGATCGAGCGGTCGATGGGTGGGAAGCTTTGAAAATTTGTCGTGTGCCGCTGTTATTGCCGATAAATGGCCCCCGCGGATGATGGATTTTGCAAGACCGCTCCTTGCCGCTTCGTCTCCCTTCGAGACCGCTGTGCGTATCTGCGGGATTCCCAACCACCAACCGTCCATTTTACACCGTCATGCTCTCCCGCCGTCAAACTCTCAAGTCGCTCGCCGCGTTGGCGACCATCCAGATCGTTCCAAGTCGCGTCCTCGGTCTCGGTGGACAGACGCCGCCTTCGGAAATATTCACTCGGGCGATTATCGGCTGCGGGGGCATTTCCGCTGCGCATCTCGAAATGCCGGGGAAACTGCTCGCCCTGTGTGATGTCGATGCCAGCCACTTGGCCGAGCGCATGAAAGATGCGGATTCGGAGAAGAACGGCATCAAGGGCTATCATGATTTCCGCGAGGTGTTGAAGCGCGATGACATCGACATCATCCATATCGCCACGCCGCCCCACTGGCACGCGCTGATCGCGATCGAGGCGGCGAAGGCAGGTAAGGACATCTGGTGTGAAAAGCCGATGAGCCGCACGATCGGCGAGGGCGTGGCGATGGTGAAGGCGGTCGAGAAGCAGGACCGCATTTTCCGTCTCAACACGTGGTTTCGCTTCAAGGACAATTTCTACGGCATGGGCGTGCCGGTGAAGCAACTCAAGAAAGCCGCGATGAATGATCTGCTAGGTTGGCCACTAACAATCACCGTTTCAGGCGTCACCGGCTTCGATTGGAAACTCGGCATCTGGACCGGAAAAACCAATCTTCCAGTGCAGACCGTGCCCGAGGGCTTTGACTACGATTTCTGGCTCGGACCTGCACCGGTGAAACCCTACAGCGCCCACCGCACCCATCAGTCATTCCGCGGCTATTGGGACTACGATGGCGGCGGCCTCGGTGACATGGGCCAGCATTATCTTGATCCGGCGCAATACATTCTCGGCAAGGACGACACCGCACCGATCTCGGTGGAAATCGATGCCGACCCGCAGGACGCAGATGCCATCGGTACCTGGCGGCGCATCGAGTTTACCTATGCCGACGGTTGTAAGATCATTCTCGACGGCGAAAACAAGGACAAGTCCGCCGCCTATATCTCTGGGCCGAATGGAAAGATCTTCAAAGGTTTCAAATCCGACATCCCGGATCTCGACAAGAAGCTCGCCGAATTGCCCGATCCACCGGCGCAGATCACCGATTTCCACGAAAGTGTTCGCACCAGGAAAAAATTCGCGCTCAACGAGCAGAATGGTTTCTGGTCGTGCACCATGGTCAACATGGGCGTGACCGCTCATCGCCTGAACAAGAGCCTCAAGTTCGACCCAAAGAAGTTAGAGTTCGACGACCCGGCCGCCAATGCGCTCATCAACCAACCGATGCGCGGGCCCTGGAAGATCGACGCTTGATCGAGGATCCTTTCACCGCAAGCCAACCGGGCGACTGAGGATCTCGTTCATCACGAAGGCGCGGCGGACTTCGGCAGGGGTTTTGAGCCGGGCGCGGACGCTGAGCGGAACGTCCATAGCTGACTTGGCCTTGCCCTTGGAAGCGATGCGAGCGCGGGTGGCGACTGCGCCGCCGGTGGTGGTGACCTTGATTTCTTGGATCTGCTTCAGCTGCGCGGCGAGCTTCTGCTGATACTGGAGAAGCATCGCGGCCTCGTCCGCGGCGGACGCCACGGCCCATGGAATCGACGGATCAACTGTGGAAATCGGCGGTGGCTGGGCGTTCCGCGATGGGGGCATGGGAGTCTGGGGAAATGCCGGCGGGACGGATGGTGGGGGCGGTGGGGTTTTTCGATAACTTTTGTCCGGCTGGTTAGGTCCTCCGAAATCACCGGTGACCTCGTCCTCCGAGGCTTCCTGAGTCTTCGTATCGAAGCGGGATTTCAAGATGGAACCCACCACCACCGCAATGATGAGGACGACATTGAAATGTTCGAAAATCCAGTCCATAAAAGTATTTGTTAGATTAACTCAGGAGGCGGGGACATCCTCCGCCACGGACTGGAGCGGAATGCTCCAGTCACGGGCGAGAGCGGGTTCAAGCACCTTCAGTTTTTGAAATATTCGTCCGCATCTGGGTGTCGGATTTCACATTTTCCATTTTGTAATAATCCATGACGCCGAGGTGGCCGCTGCGGAAGGCCTCGGCGATGGCAAGCGGAATCTGGGCCTCGGCTTCAACGACCTTCGCCTTCATTTCCGCGACGCGGGCGATCATTTCCTGTTCGAGGGCGACAGCGGCCGCGCGACGGATTTCGGCCTGCGCTTGGGCGATGCTTTTGTTAGCCTCAGCCTGCGCTTCCTGGAGCTTGGCGCCGACGTTCTCACCGACATCCACGTCGGCGATGTCGATGGAGAGGATTTCGAACGCGGTGCCGACATCGAGTCCACGATGGAGGACGACTTTGGAAATGGAGTCCGGGGATTCGAGGACCACTTTGTAAGTTTCCGCCGAACCAATGGTGGTGACGATCCCTTCGCCGACGCGGGCGATGATGGTTTCCTCCTTCGCGCCGCCGACGAAGCGGTCGAGATTCGTGCGGACGGTGACGCGTGCCTTCACCTTTACCTGAATGCCGTCTTTGGAAACGCCGTCGATGGTCGTGCGTCCGGATGCAGGATTCGGACAATCGATGACCTTGGGATCGACGGAAGTGCGGACGGCTTCGACGACGCTTTTGCCGGAACCTTTGGTGGCAAGGTCAATGGCGCAGGTGCGGTTCCAATCGAGCGTGATTCCGGCCTTCTGCGCGGCGATGAGTGCTTGGATGGATGGGATGACATTTCCGCCGGCGAGGTAGTGGGCTTCGATGTCATCGATCGGGATTTCGATGCCTGCCTTCTTTGCGGTGATGCGGGCGTCCACCACCATGCCATAGGGCACCTGGCGGAGGCGCATGGCGACGAGGTCGGTGAAGCCGACATAGGCGCCGGCCAGCCAGGCGCGGAGCCAGACGCTGAAAAAGGAAATGATGATTCCGAAAACGACGAGACCGGCGATGGCGATGACGACGAGGATGATGGTGGTAGGCATAATTTGATGTATTTTGTTAGATGAGTGGATGCTGGGTGACGATCAGGCGGAAATTATCCGCGCCGATGATTTCAAGAACCGAGCCAACGGCGGCTTGGCCGGATTGACAGAAGGCCTCGTAGCGCTGACCGTCGACGAGGATGTAGCCGCTGGGCGAGAGCAGGGTGATCGCTTCAGCGGACTTGCCGATCAATTCACTGGCCTCTGGTCCGAGGGCTGCCGAGACGCCGGTGACTTGGGCGTTGAGGAAAGCGCGCTTGCCCCATTTGGTTTTGGGCAGGTAGCAGAATTCAATATAGATTGCAAGGCCACCTAGGGTAAATGCCGTTAGAATTGCGATCAGGCCACCAAGACTTCCGTAGTCCATGAAAGCGCGGACGCAACCACCGAACATCAGCAGTGCGCCTAACGAACCAATCACGCCTCCAGGCACGATCACCTCGGCGGCGATCAACAGGATTCCCACGGCGAAAAGCAGGATTAGAACAGTCATGCCAACACCTCCACAGTTAGACCGAATTCCGCAAGCCCGGTGACCCTGACCGGCGTGCCGGCATCAGCATATCCCACGGCAAGCCGGGCTTCGTAGCGCCTGCCGGAAATTTCCACCTGCCCGCTTGGGAAAAGCGCGGTGGCGGCGATTCCTTTTTCACCGATCAAGCTTCTTGCCGCAGGTTCGTGCCTTCCCCCGCCCACCAAGGCACGCGCGGCTTCAGGTTCACCGCCGACCACCGCATGCAGCACCATGTTGCCCCAAAGCCCGCCACGCGGGAGAAAACGGATGAGTGATAGGAAAAGCACCACCGCAAGAATCACGCCACCCATCACCGTTGCCAAGGGGCGGACGAAGACATCGCCTGAGAACGGAATCGGCTCGCGCGGCCACAAGTCCGTCATCGCCCAGACCAGCGAAACGAACATCAATAGTGCCCCGGTTAGACCGAGCGCCAGCGTACCAGGAAAGAGGAACAGCTCGATCGCGATCAGGCTGGCGCCAAGCATGAAGAACAGAGCGGGTTCGTGACCTGAGAGGCCGGCGACGAACTGGCCGAGGAAAACCACTCCCAGCAGGACGATCCCGGTGATGCCGAAGACACCGAATCCCGGTGTCTTGAACTCGATGAAAAGCGCCAGCAGCCCAAGTGACATTAGTATCGGAGTGATCGCATTGATGTACTGGGCGATCCCTTCCGACCAGGTAATCTCCAAGGTCGTCACGGAGTAGTTGCTGCTGCCATGAAGCTTGTTGAGCAAATCATCGAGATCATCCGCGATGCCCGCGCCTAACAAGGGCTGGGCCGGATCTCCGTAGGATTTCATTGCCTCCTGCGCGGTCAGCGAAAGTAGCTTGCCCTTTTCCTTGATCACCTGCTCACCGATCTTGAGTTCGGAGTCACTGTCGATCATGGCGGAGATCACCACGCCGCGGTAGCCCCTGCCCTCGGAAATCGCACGCATCCGGGCCGTTAGGTAGCTGACGAGTTTTTCCTTCATGGTCTCGCCGATGTCGCCGCCGTCGGAAAGAACGGGAGCGGCGGCGCCGATGACGCCGCCGGGTGAAAAATAGATTTCATCAGTGCCTGCGGAAATGATCGCGCCGGCGGACATCGCCTCACGGTTGATATAGGAGACCGTCTTACCTGGGAATTTTTCCAAAGCCTTGAGGATATCGAAGGTCACGTCGAGCTGGCCACCGGGAGTATCGATGTCGAGCACGATGGTATCGACATTTTGCTCGATGGCCTCCTTTAGGCCCCGGCGGATGATGTAGAGCACCGGCTTGGCGATCTCATCATGGATGGGGATCACCACCACCTTGGCTTGCGCGGGTTGCTCCGCGAGCCCGTCGCCGGGGGCGGCTCCGATGGATAAGAATCCAAGGACCGCTGCGGAAATACCGATAAAACTGCGTCTCACGCTTACAAGATGGCCGTGGGATGGTGGCCATGCAAGCTTACCGTTGTTGGAACTTAGAGGGAATTTTCCAAAGTCGGTCTGCGGTTACCGGTGTTGATCGAAGATCCAGCGAATCACCGTGAGGTCGTCGTAGGTTCGCGTCCACGAGTCATGTTCCACGTTGGGATAACTGGTGAATTTAGGTTTTCCTCCCGCTGTTTCCAGCGCGGAAATCATTTCGCGAGTCGTCTTGACGGGGACCACCGGGTCCGCTTCGCCATGGAAGGCCCAAATGGGAACATCCTTGAATTTGGCCGCCTGTGACGAATCTCCACCGCCGCAGATCGGAACTGCGGCGGCGATCTTGTCAGGAACCCGCCCTAACACATCCCACGTTGCGAAGCCGCCCATGGAGATGCCGGTGAGATAGAAACGCTTGGCATCCACTGGCTGGGTCGTGGTGGTTTCGTCCACGAGAGCCAGAACCGCTTCAATCAGGACATTCGGCTGACCCGCGGCAGACAGTCGCTTTTTTTCCATGTCGACCGGTGTCCACCAACGGTCTTTGGGACATTGCGGGGCGATCAAAAAAATGGGTTGGTCGAGTTTGGCGGCGCCGGCGAGGATCGCATGCACCCCGTGACGGAGCTGGGCGGTGTTGTCATCGCCACGTTCGCCGGAGCCATGGAGAAATAGCACGAGCGGATAGGTTTTTCCCGGTTCGATTTTATCGGGTGCGCTCCAGCGGTATTTGACGACGGTGCCGTCTTTGGCGGTGAACTCGCGGGTATCCAGTTCCGCAGCGGTCGAGAAAAGACCCCCTAACAATGAAGCGGCAAGAATTCCAGTGGTAATTTTCATCGTGATTGTTAGGACAAAAAGGGGAGGTGGGCCGAAGTCCACCTCCCCTGTGGATTCTAACGAAATCTATCAGGCTGGGCGAGCGTTTCCACCGCCGCGGATGGTTTCGAAGGTTCCCTCGATGAGCGCTTTCCCTTGCTCGCCGATGTTGTTATAGATCGTGGACATCGTTTGGATCGTGCTGGCGGCCGGTCCGGCGAAGGTGAACTCGCAGTTCACCACTTCGCATTGGTTCAGCGCGAACGCCCCGTAGCCGAGAACGACGAAGCGGCAGTTGGTGAATGTGCAGCCTTCATATTCGTGGAAATCGAGGACGACTTCTTCATTCGTGAAATTGTTTTTGGTAATCTTCATCAGGTTTGTTCTAGGTATTGGTTGGGTTCAGGTCGCTGAACGGTGTGATTCAACGGGGCGGGAAAAATTTGTGCAATGCCATAAACCGATCTTTTCGAGGATTGAGGGGAGATTGCAGTCATCCACGCGACAGGCTACGGGGTCCGGCTGTCTAATTGGAATGTCTGGCCGGACGTGTGGGGCATGGAGTCGTGAAGAAAACGGATGAATCCGGCGACGGCTGCGGGCGTGTTGATGCGCCCAAGGGAATGCGAGGCGAGCACTTCGGACTTCCGTTTCAGCGAGACGGCCCGCGTCATTCCGGTTTCAAGGAATCCTGGTAAGATCACATTCACCCGGATGCCTTGGCTCCCGGCATGACGGGCGAGAGACTGAGTGAGGCCGAGCAACGAGGCTTTGGCTGCGGCATAGGCGGCCTGCCCCATCGGTGGATGGAGCGCGGAATAGCTTGAAATGAAGATGATGTGACCGGTTCCTCGTTCGATCATCCGGTGGAGCACTGCCTGGGCGCAATCGGCGGCGCCTCGGTAATTAATTGCAATCACCTCATCCCAAGTGCTTTCAACCGTGTCCAGTAATAGCCCGTCGCGCGTCGCTCCCGCCGCACAAACGAGAAGATCGACCGGGCGGGAAGTAAAAAAACGGCGGATCGCCGCTGGATCGGTGACGTCGAGCTCGGCATGACTCGGTGCGGAAATTTCCCATTGGGGTGCGGAGAAGGCGTGGATGATTTCCTGCCCAAGGCCGCCGCTGCCTCCGGTGACGACCAAGTGATTCATGGCGGTGGCACGGGAAATCGCTGAACTTCTTTTTGAGAAAGCGGTGATTCAGAAGAACTCCGGTAAAGCATGGGAATAACTTCCGAACGACCGGGTGCAATCGGCAGGAGACTGGAATTTTGGAGACTCATTGGCAGGTCATGCAGGTTGTTGCCCAACTTGTTCTTGCCGTGGAACCCGCTTGCTAAAGCTGGGGAACAGACGTTTTCGGTGCTTGTTCACACTATGAAGAAGAAGATCTTATGAGTTCAAAAAGTAAGAAATCATCAAGAGAGGGGCATGCAAGGGGGGCTAAAGAAAGAGGTCCCACAAGCCGCTGTAGACCTGCAGGACCCATGGATGGAAGATGCCTTCAATGGCTCAGAGAAGCATCAAGGCGGGTTGTTCGATGAGTTTCCTGACTTCAGCCAGGAAAGCGGCTCCGACCGCGCCATCGACCACCCTGTGATCACAGGAGAGTCCGAGGTTCATGCGGAGGCCGGGAACGATCTGGCCGTTCTTTACCACGGGTTTCTCGATGGCGGCGCCGACTGACAGGATCGCTGCTTGGGGTGGATTGACAATCGCGTCGAAGGACTCAATTCCCCAGGCACCGAGATTGGACACAGTGATGGTTCCACCGTCGAATTCATCCGGCTTGAGTTTCTTGTCCTTGGCGCGGACAGCGAAGTCTTTGACCGCTCGGGAAATGGCGAGCAGGGATTTCGTTTCCGCTTGCTTGATGACCGGGGTGACCAGGCCGTCCTCGACGGCGATCGCCACGGAGAGTCCGACATGCTTGAATTTCACGATGTGGTCGCCGGCAAAAGATGCGTTGACCGCTGGCACTGCCTCGGCCGCATTGATGACAGCTTTGAGAATGAAGTCGTTGACGGAATACTTGTTGCCGTGGGTCTTCTCGGCCTGCGCGTTGACTTGCTCGCGGAGGGCCATCAGGGGTGCGGCATCCACTTCGACGTGAAGGTAGAAGTGGGGGATGGTGGTCTTGGAAGTGAGCAGGCGCGAGGCGATGATCTTGCGCATTGAGCTCAGCTCGATGCGTTCGTCGCCCTCCTTGGCCACCGGAGTGATGGCCGCGGCCACTGGGGTGGGGGCTGCTGTGGCGGTGGGAGTGGCGGCTTTGGATTTGATCGAGGCGGCGAGTGCGGCCGCGGCGGTGGCCTCCGAGGAGGGTGCGGAAGCGGGTTTGGCGGGTGAGGCTGCTGCTGCTTGGACATCGCTTTTGACAATCCGGCCGGCCGGACCGGAACCGATGATGCCAGCAAGATTGACTCCGGTTTCAGCGGCGACCTTGCGGGCAAGTGGAGAAGCCTTGAGCCGATCGCCATTCTGGGTCCCCGGTTGGGCGGCAACCGCTGCTGCAGCGGTGGGAGTGGAGGCTGCAGGCTCAGGAGTCGCTGTGGCGGTTGGACCGGCCGTTGCGGCTGTGGAGTCTTCGGAGTCACCATCGAGCACGGCGAGGACCGAACCGATGGCCGCTTTTTCTCCCTCGTTGATGAGGATTGCGGTGATCACGCCATCATCGAAGGCTTCCATTTCCATCGTGGCCTTGTCAGTTTCGACTTCGGCGAGAATGTCGCCGATTTCGACGGTATCGCCGAGTTTTTTGTGCCATTTGATGAGGGTGCCCTCGGTCATGGTATCCGAGAGTTTAGGCATTTCGATGTTCACAGACATGTTTTTGATAGGGAGTGATTCGGATTGAGAATGGGAAAATGGTTGGGCAATTCCAGCCTTTTTAGCGGGAGATTTGGCAACGAAAAAGCGCGGGGAGCCTTGGACTCCGCCGCGCTTTGAAAATGGATCTGAAAAATCAACTCAAGGATTGGTGACAGCAACCGGTCCGAGTGGAAGAGGCCTCATGGTGGGGATCAAGCCGATGTTAGGGCTGCCGACGGAGCCTTGGGCACTGGCCATCCGCATGGTGGACTCGGAAGTGGTGCCGCAGCAATCCTTCTTCGGGCAGTAGTAGCGGGCGCAAGTGCCGCAGGGGATGCGGACTTTCTTGGTCACCGTCTTATAGCGGGGAACCTTCTTCTCGATGGTTTGCATCATACCGCCCTTGCCGCTTTTCGCGTCGCCTGGAGAGTAGACTTCTTCGGTGACGATGTCGTAGTAGCAGGTCTTCACTTGATGGGTTTCCGTGCGGTATCCGGCGCCTTGGCCAGGATTTCCGAACATCGAGCAGCATGAGGAAAAGCCGAGGGAAACGGCGACGAGAGAAATAACAAGAAGGAGGTTTTTCATGTGTGGTTATTGATGGTAAGGATCGGTGAGGGCAGGCGGGTTTTACATGCAGCAGCAGGAAGTCAGGCTTAGAGCACAGACCGCAGCAGTGGCGATGATTGTTAGACGAAGCAACATATCGAAGATGCTAGGAACTGGCGCGGGGATGGCAACAAAAAAGACAGTGCGGTTTTGATGATCATACGGCTCTCGGTGATTTCCGGCTGATCGATCTGATGGAGAGTATCAACGGAGGGTCAGCACCTTCGCCACGATCCGGCGAGGATTCGGAAGTTGTTCATGCTCAACGTGTGGTGAATAAATCGCTGGGGCATCGATCGAGCAAACGCGCTTGATCGGTGCATCGAGGTAGTCGAAGGCCTCTTCTTGGATGAGCATGGCCACCATGGCGGACACGCCGCCGAAGGGCTTGGATTCGTCCACCAGAACGACGCGGTTGGTTTTCATCACCGTTTTGAGAATGGCGTCGGTGTCGAGTGGGCGGATGGAACGGAGGTCGAGGACGTCGCAACTGATGCCGTGTTCGCTTTGCAAGATTTCGGCAGCGGCTAGGGCGTGGATGACCGAGCGGCCGTGGGCGATCAGGGACACATCGGAACCTTCACGTTTGAGATCGGCGACTCCGAGCGGGACCACGTGATCACCGGCAGCGGGATCTGGCACCTCACCAGTCATTCCATAGAGCAGGGTATTTTCCATGAAATAGACCGGATCATTGTCGCGGATGGCGGCTTTGATCAGACCCTTCGCGTCGGAAGGAGTCGCCGGCACGCAGACTTTCAAGCCCGGAAACGCGGCGAACATCCCTTCTGGAATATGTGAGTGAGTGGCACCGACGCCGGTGCCACCGTTGGCAGGGCCGCGGACAACGATCGGGCAGTTGCAAAGTCCGCCGGACATGTAGCGGACGCAGGCAGCGTTGCTGACGAGCTGGTCGAAGGCGACGGAATGGAAGGACCAGAACATCAGTTCCATCACCGGTCTTACGCCGAGCATGGAGGCACCGATGCCCATGCCGATGAATCCGGCTTCAGAAATGGGTGTATCGACCACTCGCTTGTCGCCCCATTTGTCCCAAAGGCCTTCGGTGACTTTGTAAGCACCGTTGTATTGGGCGACTTCCTCGCCCATCAGGACGACGTTCGGGTCGCGGGCGAGTTCTTCGTCGAGGCCTTCGCGGAGAGCTTCACGGTAGGTGAGAATGCGTGACATGGAAAATTTTCGGAGTGGGAGATTGCTGGAAATTGGGGAACAGGGACCGGCTCAGTCGTTGAAGAAATGGCGGCCAATTTTCGATGCTGGGGTGTTGTTGTCGGTTTCCCAATAAACGTCGGTGCTGATGTCCGCGATGGTCGGTGCAGGTGACTCGTCCGCGAATTTGGCGGAGGCAGCGGCTTCGTCCTTTGCTTGTTGGTTGATGGCCTCGGCTTGTTCCGTGGTCATCACTCCCTCGGCGAACAATTTGCGCTCGAAAACCGCAATGGGATCGTGGTTTTTCTTATAATCTTCGATTTCTTCGGGTGTCCGGTAACCCCCCTTGTGCTTGGAATCTGCGACACTGTGGCCGTAGTAGCGGTAGGTATCGATTTCAAGAACCGTCGGTTTACTCTGCTTTTTCGCTCGCTCCATGGCGATTTGAGTCTTAGCGCGAACTTCGTAAATATCGGACCCGTCGATGACGTCCCACTCGATGGCGTAGGCTTCGGCGCGTTGGGCGAGACAGCCGTTGTAGGCTGAGGAGCGTGATTGGGAGGTTCCCATCGAGTAGCCGTTATTCTCGATCACATAGACGACCGGGACTCCAAAGAGCGAGGCGATGTTCAGGGACTCGTGAAAAGCACCCTGGTTCACCGCGCCGTCACCGAGGTAGCAGAGGCAGCAACCTTCGCGACCAAGATATTTCAGCCCATAGGCGAGTCCAAGTCCGAGGGGTGTTTGGCCGGCGACGATGCCGTGGCCACCCCAGAAATTTTTATCAGGCGCGAAGAAATGCATCGAACCTCCTTTGCCTTTCGAGCAACCGGTCTGCTTGCCATACATTTCCGCCATACACTCGTTCATGCCCATCCCGAGAGCCAGCGCGTGGCCGTGGTCCCGGTAGGCGGTGATGAAATGATCGTCCGGACCTTTCAAAGAAGTGGTGCCGACGGCGACGGCCTCTTGCCCGATGTAAAGGTGGAGAAAGCCGCCCATTTTACCCGCGGAGTAGAATTTCAGCGCGGTGGATTCAAATCGACGAATCCGGACCATCTGAGTGTAGAGCTCGATCTTCCGCTGCGGCGTGAGCGTCTGATTGATCGGCGAGCTGGCGAAATCGAGGCTGGTGGAACTGGCGCTGGTCATGATGGGCAGTGAGAAGTGGAGGAAAACGGGAGGGTTATTTCGCGAAGGCGGTTTCGGCCCCGGTCACCGTGGGCTTAGGCAGACGGAG
>JBBQDJ010000029.1:0-14776 GCA_038319595.1 Verrucomicrobiales bacterium | reverse complement strand
CTTCGGCAAAAAGGCGATGAAATTTGAAAAACCCGTCGCCTGGTCGCTCAAGGAGCCGGAGAACGATGTCGATCCCATGTTATTTCAGATCGGTGAGGACCGCATCGAGTGGTGGGATATTTTCTCCCGCAAATCGGACCGCTTGTTAGTAGAAGCCACGGACATCCGAGTGAGCGGAGAGTCCATTGGCGGGGGAGCCCTGGTGATCCGGGAAATGGAAGTCACCCTGCCGGACGGCACCGTTCATCATCTATCAAAAATCAAGTCCCTCGACGGTATGGCCACCAGCGCTGTCATCCCGCGCGAGGCGATGGGCATGGGCGACGTCCATCTGCTAGGAATGATCGGCGCTTTTTTCGGTTGGACCGGTGTGTTCTTTTCGCTCTTCGCGGCGTCGATCTTTGCCATCCTCGCGGCGTTGATCGGCCGTATCGGCTTCGGCAAGCAGCTTCCGTTCGGCCCCTTCCTCGCCATGGGTGCGGTGGCCTGGATGTTCGGTGCTTGGAAGATCTGGGAATGGTATATCAACGCTCTCAGCCCGCTGGGTTTGCAGTGAAATTTCTATCATGGCCGGGAAGAAGCCTACCCCATGGACGAACAGCACGGACCTTGCCCGGGCCATGCTCCGTGACCGCGCCGAACGCCGGAAATGGCTCGTTTATTTGGTGCTCGTTCCTCTCGGCATGCTCGCTGTGGGTCTGTGGTTGATTGACGCTTGGATCTGGGCCAGCCCGTGGCGCGTGCTTTTCTGGTGGGGTGGCTGCGCCCTTGCGACCTGCATCGTCATCCTTTTCGCTCTCTACGACGCGCTCGCCGTGGTCCGTGAGGAACGGGAGAAATCCAAGCTGGATGTCGATAAACGCTAGCGGTTTAAGAAAATCCATCCGAAGCCGGGAAAAGTTTTCAATCGCATCCCAGAGCTTGCGGTAGGGGGATCAACAGGTGCTAATCTGCGTTTTCGAGAACCCGTCCAACTCATGATGTCTGAAAAACCGCGTCTATCATTTCTCAAGATCTGGAACATGTCCTTCGGCTTCTTTGGCATCCAGTTCGGCTGGGGTCTCCAGATGGGAAACATGTCGTCGATCTACGAATACCTCGGCGCCAAAGAAAGCGATCTTCCTCTGTTGTGGCTGGCTGCTCCTCTAACTGGACTGCTCGTCCAGCCGATCATCGGCGCGATGAGCGACCGGACATGGCACCCGGTGCTGGGTCGGCGGCGGCCGTATTTCCTGGTGGGTGCGCTGCTGGCATCGCTTGCCCTGCTGGCCATGCCGCACTCCGGTGCGTTGTGGATGGCAGCCGGCTTGTTATGGATTCTCGATGCCTCGGTGAACGTGAGCATGGAACCGTTCCGCGCCTTCGTGGCGGATCTCCTGCCCGCCCAACAGCGTACGGTCGGCTTCGCGATGCAATCGGTCTTCATCGGGGCGGGTGCCGTCATCGCGTCGAAGCTACCCGGCTGGCTCAGGGACTATGGGGGCGTTAGTGCCGAGACCGGAGCCGGACAAGCGATCCCGCAAACGGTGCATGTTGCGTTCACGATTGGTGCCATCGTCTTCTTCCTTGCGGTTCTCTGGACGGTCATCACCACCCGCGAGCACCCGCCGGAACCAGACGAGCCGAAACATGAATTCAGCGGCGCGGGCGAAATCCTCGATGCCGTCAAGAAAATGCCTGCCCGTATGAAACAGCTCGCATTCGTCCAGTTCTTCACCTGGATGGGATTGTTCTGCATGTGGATTTTCTTCAGTGTCGCCGTCGCCCGGAACATCATGGGCGCCACGGATACCGCCTCGAAACTCTACAAGGATGGCATCGACCTCGCGAACAACTGCTTCGCCGTCTATAACCTCGTCGCGTTCTTCGCTGCCATGGGCCTGCTCTGGATCGGGCGGATCTTTCCGGCGAAATGGATCCACTTCTTTTCGCTCATCGCCGGTGGTCTCGGTCTCGCCTCCGTCGGCTTCGTCCGGGATCCGCTGATCCTTCAGTGGGTGTGCTTCAGCGGCATCGGCATCGCCTGGGCATCGATCCTATCCATGCCTTACGCCATGCTCTCCAGCGCACTGCCATCTAACCGGATGGGCGTTTACATGGGGATTTTCAACTTCTTCATCGTCATCCCGCAGATTCTGGTCGCCATCGTCCTGAGCCGCCTGATGGAAAATTTCGAAGGCGTGAACCGCTTGTCCGCCGTGGTGATCGGGGGTGTCTGCCTGCTCATCGCCGCCGCCTTCACCCTGGGGGTGAAAGAGGATGAGACCTCCGACCTCGTCGAACCATGACTTGGCAAAACCTCGCATTGAGTGTTGTCTTGGCGGCGATGACCCTTAGCAGCCAGGCCCCCGCCGCGACCCGTCCCGTGATCTATCAGTTGATGGTTCGCACGTTCGGTAACACCAGCGAGACTCGGAAAACCAACGGCACCCTCGCCGAGAACGGCTGCGGGAAATTCAACGACATCAACGACGCCGCGCTCAGCTCGTTGAAACAAATGGGCTTCACCCACGTCTGGCTTACCGGCGTCCTCGAACAGGCCAGCGGCACCGCCTATCCGAACCGCCCCGCCGATGCGCCGGACATCCTCAAAGGCATTGCCGGCAGCCCCTACGCGATCAAGGACTACTTCGACGTTTGCCCCGACTACGCGGCGGATCCCGATAAGCGTCTAGCAGAATTCAAATCCCTGCTTGACCGCTGCAAATCTCATGGCCTCCAGGTCATCATCGATTTCGTCCCGAATCACGTTGCCCGCTCCTATCAGTCTGACGTGAAACCCGGACTCACCTTCGGCACCGGTGACAACCACGACGTCTTTTTCGACCGCGACAACCACTTCTTCTATCTTGGGAAAAACGATGCCGGTGGCGGCCCGCCGCTCAAGCTGCCCACCGCTGCCATGCCCGGTTGCAACGGCCTCTTCGCGCCGGAATCCACTTTTGGCCGCGTCACCGGCAACAATGTCATGTCGTGGTCGCCCTCCATCAACGACTGGTATGAAACCGTGAAGCTGAACTACGGCCACGACTTCACCCAAGGTCGTGACACCTCAGCGCTTCCCGGACCCGATGCACCTCTAACGGCGGTGCCGAAGACTTGGCGCACCATGGATGCCATCCTCGCGTATTGGCAGGAAATGGGCGTCACCGGTTTCCGCTGCGACATGGCCCACATGGTTCCCATGCCGTTCTGGCGTTGGGCCGTCAAGCAGGCCCGCGCCCGCCAGTCCGGCGTCTTCTTCTCTGCGGAAGCCTACGACAATGACCCCGCCAAACTCACCGACGGCCACGTCCTCGATGAGTTGCTCGCCGCCGGATTCGACGCCGTCTATGACGATCCCAGCTACGACCTTCTCGAAGGCATCTACGACGACGGGAAATGGTCCAACGACCTCGATCCACTCACTTTCACCGGTCCGCGTTTCCACCGGTCACTGCGCTACGCGGAAAATCACGATGAAGTCCGTATCGCCAGTCCCAAGGTCTGGGGCGGTCACGGCATGAAAGTCGGCAAGCCTGTTAGTGCGGTCCTCTTCGCCATGGGGCGCGGGCCTGTCATGATCTACAGCGGCCAAGAAGTCGGCGAACCCGCTGCCGGCACCGAAGGCTTCGGTGGCGACGACGCCCGCACCACCATTTTTGATTACTGGTCCATGCCCGAGTTCACCAAGTGGGTGAACGGCGGGAAATACGACGGCGGAAAACTCAGCGCCGAGCAAAAATCCCTCCGCGACTGGTATGGCAAACTCATCCACGCCACCCAATCCCCGGCCTTCACTGACGGCGAGTTCTACGGCCTCAACCACGTCAATGCCGACAACCCAAAATTCGGCCGGGTAGGGGAGGAATCCGCCTCCGGGCATTGGCTGTACGCCTTCCTCCGTCACGATCCCAAGTCCGCACAAACTTTCCTGGTTGTCGCCAATTTCAATCCCACTGAGACCCTCCGCGGCGTCACCGTCCGCCTCCCGGAAAACGCTTGGGAATTCACAGGCCGCTCCAAGGAAGCGATCTGGAAATTCAGTGACCGCCTCGACTCCACCTGGTCTGCCAGCATCCACCGTGGCCAACTCGCCATGGACGGAGTTCCTCTTCCAGAACTCCCGCCGTGCAGTGCCATGGTGATCGAAATCTCGAACCTTTAGTGTTCTTTCAGATTCAATGCAACGGCCAGCGTGTGCGGACGTGGCGAGACGCCACAATCATCACCGGCCGCGGCCATCCATCATTCTGAGTTTTACGGGCCCCCATGCGGAATTGGGAATTGCGCATTGCTCGCTGGAATCCACGATGGAGCCGTGATTTTTCAGCATTTGCGGCTGTGGGTGGATGAGGTGGCTCGGTCTGGCCCAGAGACGATGGCGGTCGACGAGTGGTTGCTTGAAACGATCGATTATCCTGTCTTGCGGGTCTATTCTTGGGACGGCGATTGGGGGAGTCTCGGCTACTTTGGCGCGATCGCCGAAGCCCGGGAATCATTCCCGGGTTTGAAGTTCGTGCGTCGGTGGACGGGTGGAGGAATTGTGGATCATCGGGAGGACTGGACCTACACACTTGTGGTTCCGAAGAGTGAGCCTCTGGCAAAATTGCGCGGCGCTAAGTCTTATCTTGATATTCATGAAAAATTACTCGAAACAATTGAAAGTAAGCATGTTAAAATTAGAATAAGTGACGGGAAAAACGCTACAAAAGCAAACGTTTGTTTTGAAAATCCAGTGACCTTCGATCTGGTCACAGCAGCCGGTCAAAAGCTGGCGGGTGCCGGCCAGCGACGGTCGCGATCCGGTTTATTGCACCAAGGCTCTGTAGCTGATGCGTGTGCCGATCCGGTTGAGTCAAGGACGCGGGCGGAGCAATTTGCCGCGAATCTTGCCGGGGCCTGGAGCTCGTTTCACGAGCGGCCGGAGGCGATGGACCTCAGGTTGAAAATCTCGGCTCGCTACGAACGGTTTGAATGGCTCAACCGTTGTTAAATGTGTGGGATTAATACCGGAGCACGACGCTGCAAAATTTGCATTGTTTTCAGAGGGAATCGCAAAAAGTGCAGACAGTTCCGATCGTCGATGAGCCTTGCATTGTTTTAGAAAACTTTAATTCATTTGTTCTCAGCGTGTTGCGATCAGTGGGATTAGTTTGGCACACTCAATGCAATGATAAGACTGTTCTCCGGGGGGAGAAAACAGGGGACTTCGGTCCCGTTCAAAGAGCCAGTCTGTCGAACGTGTCAATCTTCTACGGAAGATTCCATCGACAGGCTGGTTTTTTTGTGGGTGGATTGGAAACTTCGAATGGAGTTTTTCTGCAAATGGCAGTTTGCTGATGGAGCCATGGAAGACCAGCCCCCCATGACGATAGCCGCCGACCAACGACTGGAAGAAGACTACGAGCGCTTTTTCGCGCTTTCGTCAGATCTTCTTTGCGTCGCTGGAAGTGACGGTTTTTTCAAAAGGGTCAATCCAGCGTTCAGCCAGACACTGGGATATTCCGACGATGAGATTCTCGCCAAGCCTTTCGTAGAGTTCGTCCACGAGGAGGATCTCGCCAAGACCGGGCACGAAATGCGCAAATTGGGGGAGGGGTTGCCGTCGGTCCACTTTGAAAATCGCTACCGGTGCAAGGATGGCTCATGGCGATGGCTGGCTTGGAGCACCCAACCTTTCAATGAGCACGGGATTCTCTATGCGGTTGCCCGCGATGTGACGGCGAAAAAAAGTGCCGAGCATGCGATCCTCCAGCTCAATTCGGAACTCCTGCGGCAGACCGCGATGCTCGCGGAACTGAACGAAGAACTCGAATCCTTCAGTTTTTCGGTTTCCCATGACCTGCGCGCTCCGCTGCGGGGCATTGCTGGATTTGCCGAGGCGCTGGAGGAGCATTCCGGTGTAACCCTCGATTCCACGGCCCTGGGTTACCTGCAGCGGGTGAAAAACGCCGCTGAGCGAATGGGATTGCTCATCGACGACCTGCTCAAGCTGTCACGCCTGACCCGCTCGGAGTTGAGTGTGCAAACCTTGAATCTCAGTCACATCGCTGAATCGCTGGCAGCCGCCCATCGGTCGCTGGAGCCGGATCGCGACGTGGAGATCCTGATCACCCCGGATATTTTGACCAAAGGGGATCCCGTGCTGTTGGAGGTGCTGTTGGCCAATCTGATCGGCAATGCTTGGAAATTCACCTCGAAAACTGCGAGTGCGCGCATCGAAATTGGCAGCCGCATCCAAGACGACGGGACGGTCTGCTATTTTGTGAAGGACAATGGAGTCGGCTTTGACGCGCGCTACGGACACAAGCTGTTCGGTGCATTCCAGAGGCTGCACAATCACACGGAGTTTCCCGGGACGGGGATCGGATTGGCCACGGTCCAGAGGATCGCCCGCCGCCATGGGGGTGGGGTCCGCGCGGAAAGTGTGATTAATCATGGCGCAACTTTCGAATTTACGCTCGAATCACCGACTACGATCTACAACCATGAAATCTGAAATCATTTTGTTAGTGGAGGATAATTCCGATGACGAGGAACTCACCCTGATGGCCTTGGCAAAAAACAACATTCTTAACGAAATCGTGGTCGCACGGGATGGTGATGAGGCGTTGGAGTTTCTCTTCGGTTCCGGTCCTAGTTCCTCGATTTCCCGTCAAGTGTTGCCGGCTCTCGTGCTGCTCGATCTCAAGCTTCCCAAGGTCAGCGGGCTTGAGGTGTTGCAGCAGATTCGCGGCAACGCGCGCACCCGGTTGTTGCCGGTGGTCATCCTGACTTCGTCCAAGGAGGACAAGGACGTGATCGAAGGCTACGCGCTGGGATGCAACAGCTATGTCCGCAAGCCTGTGAATTTCGCGATGTTTGTCGAGGCGACCCGGCAACTCGGGCTTTACTGGCTGCTGCTGAATCAACCACCTCCACCGAGCCCGGGCTTGAATTCATGAATGAGCCAAAACTGCTGCGCCTGCTTCTCGCGGAAGACAGTGATGTCGATGCATTTTTGGTGCTGAAGGCCTTGAAGCGCCAAGGATTTGAAATCCAGTGCACCCGGGTGATGACTGCGGCGGAATTTCGCGAGGCACTGGTCGCAGTGAATTTTGAAATCATTTTGTGCGACTACAATATGCCCGGCTTCGGTGCGATCGAAGCTCTGGAGATTCTCGCGGAGAGTTCGATGGATATTCCTCTGATCATTGTTTCAGGAGCTATCGGCGAATCCGTGGCGGTCGATGCGATGCGCAGCGGAGCCGCCGATTATATCCTCAAGGAGAATCTCATCCGTCTGGGAGTGGCCGTGGAGCGCGAGATTCGGGAGGCGGAGATCCGCCGGCAGAAACGGCGGACCGATAGTTTTTCCGCCGGTCAGACGGAGGTCCTTGAAATGATTCTCAATCGCGTTCCGCTTTCAGGGATCCTGGAAAGCATTACCCAGCGGGTTGAACTCCTGTCACCCGTCGGAGTGGTGTGCACGATCATGCTGATGAATCCGGAAGGGACTCACCTGAATTTCGGTGCCGGTTCTAACATGCCGACAGGTTTTCTCGAAATTCTGAGAACCGTCGCTGTCGAGCCGGGAGTGGGATCCTGCGGGACGGCGGCCGCCCTTGGGGAAACGGTCATCGTGGAGGACATTTACAACCATCCTTACTGGAGTTTCGCGCGTGAGATCGCGGTGGAAAACGGACTCCATGCATGCTGGTCGGTGCCGGTGATCGCTTCGGATCGCCGCGTCCTCGGGACGTTGAGCGTCTATCACCCTGCCATTCACACGCCCACCCCGGAGGAAATCCATTGGGTCGAATCCGTTTCCACGCTCGTCAGTCTGGCCATCGAGCGCAGCCGGGCTTCGGAGAAACTCCATGAAAGTGAAGCCCTGTTCCGCATTGCCAGCGCCGCCGCGCGGATCGGTGGTTGGACGGTCGATTTCCCGGAAAACCAGATCACCTGGTCGGATCAGGTTTGTGAGATTCACGAGATGCCGCTTGGCACCGTGCCGGATCTCGAGCAAGCCCTCAATTTTTATGCACCGGAGTGGCGGGACAAAATCATCACGGTTTTTGAGAAATGTCGGCTCGAGGGCACACCCATCGATGAGGAACTGCAAATCATCACGGCCCGCGGGCGCCGGGTGTGGGTGCGTTCCATCGGCGAGGCCATCCGCGATGAAGAAGGCAAGGTCATCCGGGTCCAAGGTGCATTTCAGGATATCACCGACCGCAAGCAGGCAGAGGAAACGACTCGCTCCAATGAGCTGCGCTACTTGGAACAACGCAACGCCCTGATCTCGCTCAACGGGAACAACCCTTCGGAAAATCTCGATCTGGCAGGCACGCTCCGGCGCATTACCGAGGTTTCCGCGCGCACCCTCGAGGTCGACCGCGTCAGCATCTGGAAATTCTCTCAGGATCGCAAAATGATCGAATGCCTCAATAAATTCAATTTAAGCAGCGGCGACCATAGTGCCGGGGTGACCTTGTTGACGGCGGATTATCCCACCTATTTTGAAACGCTTTCTCGGTCGGACCTCATCGCTGCGGATGATGCCAACACCGACCTCGGCACCTGTGAGTTTTCCAAAGGCTATCTGATACCGAACGGGATCACATCCATGCTCGACGTGCCCATCCGTTTCGGCAGCGAGACCGAGTACATTCTCTGCAATGAACACTGCGGCCCGCCTCGATGCTGGACCTCGGACGAGAAGACCTTCGCCATCGCCATCGCCAATCTCATTTCACTCGCCATTGAAAGCAACGAGCGGGCTCAGGCCCAGAAAGAGGTGCTCCGGAGCCACCAACGCTTCCAATCGGTGGCGGCTGCCACCAATGACACGATCTGGGACTGGAATCTCGAGACCGACGCCTTCTTGTGGCACGACGGATTCGCCAATCTCTACGGCGGGGCCGTTGCGGATGCGGAAACCACCATTGAAAATTGGATCCGCCAGATCCACTCCGAGGATCGCGAAAGGGTCGTGGAGGGAATTCATGCCGCTATCAGGAACGGGGAATCCCGTTGGTCCGACGAATACCGATTCGTCCGGAGCAACGGCTCCGCCGCCCTAATCAGGGACCGGGGCGTAGTCATCCGCAACGCGGCCGGCAAGGGTATCCGAATGGTGGGCGGAATGACAGATCTAACTGAAGCGAGAGCGGCTGAGGTCGAGCTCAGCCGCTCGCACCGCGCCCTCCTGATGCTCAGTTCGTGCAACGAAATGCTCGTTCGTGCCACCTCGGAAAATGATCTACTTGCCGAAGCATGCCGGCTGGCGGTTGAGATCGGCGGCTATCACATGGCCTGGGTCGGGTATGCCATGGACGATGAGGAACGACGAGTCATACCGATGGCACACGCCGGCAACGAGGGCGGCTATCTATCAGGAATCTCGATTTCTTGGGATGAAAACAAGCCGTCTGGTAACGGCCCCGCAGGACAAGTGATCCGCAGTGGTGAAAGCTTGGTCATCGAGGATCTGTTGGAGCATCCGGACTTTCGTCCCTGGGTGAACAACGCGCGGAGACACGGGTTCCGAGGCTTCGTCGGACTCCCGCTCCGCAATGGGAACCGCGTATTTGGCATTCTTTGCCTTTACCTGACAGAAGTTCAACGTGCCGGGGCCGATGAAGTGAAAATGCTCCGAGAGATGTCCAACGATCTCGCATTCGGAATCGGGAACCTGCGCAGCAGGGAAGAACGGCAACGTGCCCAAGAGGTCGTCATCAAGGTGGCCCAAGCGGTCTCCAGCGGCGTCGGATCCGAGTTCTTCGATCTGCTCACCCGCAACATGGTCGAGGCCATGGGCGCTCTCGGCGGACTCATCGGTCGTTTCGATCCGGTTCAAAATTCGATCCACTCGATGTCTTACTTCTTCGCTGGGAAGCAGATGGATAACGTCAGCTACAATCTGCAGGGCACGCCTTGCGCCAACCTGATAGACGGGGAAATGTGCGTCTTCGAAAGCGGCGTTCAGAAGATGTTTCCAGACGATCATTTGCTCTTTGCGCTGGGCATCGAGTCTTACGCGGGCATCCCCTTGTTGCAAACGGATGGCAAAGTTACCGGTGTCATGGTGGTGCTTTTCGACCGGCCATTGAAAGAGACTTCACTGGTCACGTCCACTCTCCGGATTTTCGCAGCACGTGCCGCATCCGAACTGGACCGCCAGCAGTCGGACATCCGCATCCGTGATCAAGCCTCGCTGCTCGACAAAGCGCGCGACGCGATCCTCGTCTGCAGTCTGGACCACCGCATCAACTACTGGAACAAAAGTGCGGAACGCATCTATGGCTGGTCCGCCGAGGAGGTCATCGGCCGCCGGGTCCAGGACGTTCTCTATCGGGACACCACTTCCTTCATCCAGGCTCACGAGCATACCCTGAATCATGGCGAATGGATCGGTGAAATACGGCAATTCACCAAGACCGGGCAAGAACTCACCATCGAGGGCCGCTGGACACTGGTTCGCGATGACCAAGGACAGCCAAAGAGCGTCTTCGCCCTCAACACTGATATCACTGAATATCGCAAACTCGAAGATCAGTTCCTCCGGGCGCAACGCATCGAAAGCATCGGAACGCTTGCCGGCGGAATCGCCCATGATCTCAACAATATCCTCGCCCCCATTTCCATGGCCGTCGAGCTGCTCAAAATGCGGGTCGGCGATACTCGATCCTCGGAATTGTTAGATACCATCGCCGCCAGCTCCCGGCGCGGTGCCGACATGGTCGGGCAGGTGCTCTCCTTTGCTCGTGGCATGGAAGGCCGCCACGTTGAGGTGCACCCGCTACGGATCCTCCGGGAAATCGAAAGCATCCTGCGTGATACCTTCCTCAAGGACACCGAACTCGTTGTGAGCGCCAGTCGCGAGTTATGGGTCGTCCATGGCGATCCTACCCAACTCCATCAGGTCATCCTTAATCTCTGTGTCAACGCCCGCGATGCCGTGGAAGACGGTGGGAAAATCACCATCAGCGCGGGCAACGTCGAAATCGACGAGACCTTCGCAGCCATGAACCTCGAAGCCCGCAACGGCCCGCATGTTTACATTGAGGTGGAGGACTCCGGCATGGGAATCCCGCCGGAAATCATGGATCGGATTTTCGACCCGTTTTTCACGACCAAGTCGGTGGGGAAGGGGACCGGACTCGGACTTTCCACCTCGCTCGCCATCATCAAGGGCCATGGGGGATTCATCCGCGCCTTCAGCCAGCCCGGCGAGGGCAGCCGGTTCCGCGTCTATCTGCCAGCCTTCCCGGAAAAATCCGGCGGCACTGCACCAGTGGAAAAATCTGAACTCCCGCGAGGTGCTGGCGAGTTGATCTTGGTCATTGACGACGAAGAATCAATCCGCGACATCACCCGCCAGACCTTGGAGGCCTTTGGCTACCGCGTAATTCTTGCCGCCAACGGCGAGGAGGCGGTCAGGCTCTACACCGAACACCGCTTTGAAATCGATTTGGTTCTAACCGACATGATGATGCCGGGGATGGACGGCGCCGCCACCATCGGATGTCTCAAGGACCTCAATCCGGAAGTCAGGATCATCGCCACCAGCGGTATCCATGCCAACAAAGTCCTCGCCCGGAGTGGGACAGGAAACTTTCTGGAGAAGCCCTACACCGCTGAATCGCTCCTCACCTCTTTGCGGCAGGTGCTCGGTGATAAAGCCGCCGTCAGCTGATTGCTTCGCGTTTCAACCTTGCACCGCCCGCTTCTCAGCACCAAAACGACGGGCAACAATCTCTCTACCTCGATCCCCGAAAATGGCCCAACCCCCTTCGAACTCTCCGAACCTGCTGATCGTGGATGACGATGAAACCATCCAACGGCTTCTGGTCATCGCGGCCCAGGATCTTGGCTGGAGGCCGGTCGCGGCGATGTCCGGCCAAGAGGCTCTGACGATACTGGACCCGGCCATCGAGGCGATCATTCTCGATCACGGACTTCCCGGCATGAACGGCATTCAGACGCTGGTGAAAATCCGCGAACAGTTCCCTTCGGTGCCGGTGATCATGCTCACTGGACTCAATGATGCCGAGACCGCCGTGCAGGCACTCCGCGCCGGAGCAAATGATTATCTAACCAAGCCCTTCGAACTCAAGCGTCTGTTCGATCTTCTTCGGCAGGCCCGCCTTGCGCGCAAGGAGACGCCGCCACCTGCTAGGGAGCCGACGAAACCCGGATCGAAAACGTCACTCCGCAGCGAGAACCCCCAGCTTCGGCAACTCCTTGGAAACATGGCCAAGGCCGCCCGGCTCGATAGCAATATCCTGCTCACCGGTGAGAGCGGCACCGGCAAATCGTTCTTCGCCCGTGAGATCCACCGCCTCAGTCCGCGGGTCGATGAGGAATTCATCACGGTCAGTTGTCCCGCTCTGCCGCGAGAGTTGTTAGAATCCGAACTCTTCGGTCACGAGCGTGGAGCCTTCACCGGAGCGACCGCCTCCCGCGCTGGCCGCTTCGAACAGGCCTCCAAAGGCACCCTCTTCCTGGATGAAATCGGTGACCTCCCGTCCAGCTTGCAGCCCAAGTTGCTCAATGTCCTTCAGGATCGCGAGTTCTTCCGAGTCGGCGGCAGCAAGGTGCTCAAGACCAACGCCCGTGTGATCGCCGCCACCAATGTGGACCTCCGCCGCCGTGTCGAAGAAGGAACTTTTCGTGAAGATCTCTACTACCGGTTGAACATCATCGAACTCCGCATCCCCGCCTTGCGCGAGCGCAGGGAGGATATTCCTGCGATCACGAACACCATTCTCCAACAAATCGCCGCGCGCCGTGGCGCGGAAGGCTGGGAACTTTCCGCGGGAGCCAAAGAAATCGTTAGAGACTTTTCATGGCCGGGAAATGTCCGTCAGTTGGAGAACGTCCTCGAGCGGGTCACCGCGTTCGCTGAAAAGCCGCTGCTCGAAGCTGATGATTTCCTCGCACTGCTCGATGGCCAACAGCAGCAAGGCACCACTGCTTCCACCACCCGCGGCCTGACCTTGCAGGAGGTGGAACGCGACGCATTCATCCGCACCTATTTGCTCACCGGCAAGAACAAGGCGAAAACCGCCCGTGAACTCGGGATCTCCGAGCGCTCGGTTTACAACCTGCTAGGTCGTCATGGCCTGAAGTGAAGCGCGACGACGTTCGTCTCAATGCCCCTGCGGCTTTTTGTTCTTCGGTTCCCATTCGCGGCGCGAGCGCGAACGGACTGATAGAACCACGGGAATCCCAGGTGCCGGGTGGGCGGCGCGATATTTGTTCACGATGTAGGACTCGTAGCTGGTGGCCATGAGACGCTTGTCGTTGACGAAAAGGACGATGGTCGGCACCGGGATGACGCTGTATTTCTCCTCCACCGCAGCGGTGGCGTAGTAGAGCTTGAGGCGCTTGTGGAGCTTGTTGTCGATGGGCGGCGGGGTGGTTTCGAAAGCCCCTTGGAGGATGCGGTTGAGTTGGCCGGTGCCGGGAATGTTCTGCGCGCCTTTTTTGATCTTGAGGGCTTCCTTGAGAACATGGTCGACCGAGCCGCCGGTTTTCGCGGAGCAGGCGACGAAGGGGGCGTAGTGGAGGAAGAACAACTCGCGTTTGACGTGCTCGGTGGCTTCCTCTAACCGGGCGGTGCGGTTGGCTCCGGGGTGGAACAGGTCGAACTTGTTGAGCACAATCAGGCAGGGTTTTTTCTCCTCCATGATGAGCTGGGCGATCTTGCGGTCCATCGAAGTGATGCCGGCTGCTAGATCGATGACGAGGACGCAGAGATCAGAGCGGCGCACGGCTTTCTCGGTGCGCATCGCGGAGAAAACCTCGACGGAGTTGTCGCGCTTGGCCCGCGGGCGGAGGCCGGCGGTGTCGATGAGGGTGAAATTTTCGCCGGCGAAGGAGTAGGGGAGATCGACGGCGTCGCGGGTGGTCCCGGCGATTTCGGAAACGATGGTGCGCTCGTCCTTGAGGATGGCGTTGACGAGCGAGGATTTGCCGGCGTTCGGCTTGCCGACGATGGCGAGCTTGATGCCGACGGCTTCGGCAACCTCAGCTTCCGCTTCGGTTTCCGAAACGAGTGGGGCGATGATCGCGTCGATTTCATCGCAGAGGTAACCGAAATTCCGGCCGTGCTCGGCGGAGACAAAAACGCTGTTGCCGAGCCCGAGGCGGGTGAAGTCGGAATGGGAATTCTCGTGCTTGTCGTCGTCCACCTTGTTGATGACCAGCAAGACGGGTGGCTTGGCCTTGCGGAGTTTCTGGGCGAGTGCCTGATCGACAGCGGTCAGGCCAGCGTGGGCGTCGACCACGAAAAGAATGAGGTCGGCCGTTTGCATGGCGATGTCCGCCTCGATGGAGACCTGTTCGTCAAAGCCATCCTCGATGCCGCCGCCGATGCCGCCCGTGTCGATCAGCGTGCAGGCGACCTGCGTGGCCTTCGACGGCGCGGCGATTCGGTCACGAGTGACGCCGGGCTGGTCGTGGACAATGGCGATCTTCCTCCCAGCTAGGCGGTTGAAGAGAGCGGACTTCCCGACATTCGGGCGTCCAACGATGGCGACAGTAGGCATGGCGGAGGGATGTAGGGTGAGAACGAAACAATGGCAAGGTCGGAGGTTTTTTTCCGAAATCCCGCCATAAATGTCCCCATCGCGGTGCGACCTTGATCAATGTCCCAGTGAAACCAGTAAGAGTCCTGGAAGTGGCTGTATGAAGGCCGTATCGGGTAAACACCTGCTTCAAAACCACCGCCACGTTGAAAAGAAAAACCCCGCCATTGCTGGCGGGGTTAATTACCGAAACGGAGATGGCGGAGCGGACGGGACTC
>JBBQDJ010000028.1:0-14793 GCA_038319595.1 Verrucomicrobiales bacterium | reverse complement strand
TGCGGTCGCGGTCCACGGTGACGCCGCCGGCGAATCGCTTTTCTACGGTCGTGGTGCCGGCCAAGACCCGACGGCATCGTCCGTCGTCGCCGACCTTGTCGAGGCGGCCCGCGGTCTTCATCAGGCAAGCGGCCACCGGGGATTCCTCCCCTATCGCGAAAGCGGCCGCATCTTGCCCGTCGGCGAAACTTCGACCGCCTACTACGTCCGTTTCGACGTCACCGACCGGCCCGGCGTGGTGGCTGAAATCGCCCGAGTGCTGGCCGATCACCGCATCGGCATTTCAGGCACCCATTCGCCGGTGAATCCGAGCAATCCAGACGCCGAGTTCGTGGATATGGTTTTCCTTCTCCACACCTGTCCCTTCGGCAAACTTCAAGCCGCGTTAGGCGAGATCGAGGCGCTGGACTGCGTCAACAGCACGCCCGTCGTCTTCCGGATCGAGAACCTCGGTTGATACGCCGCTCGCGGGATCAATTCCCCGCTTCCGCCTTCTCCTCGCGCGAGGGATAACGGAAATGCCGCTGCACCGGGTAATCGAAAAGGACATTTTCCCATTTCACGCCGGCGCCCAGGTTGTGGACGACCCAAGCTTCGTTGGCGCGGCCTCCCGGGCCTGGGACGATGATCCCGATGTGGGCGTCCGCATTGGCCAGCGACCAAACCACGATGTCACCGGGACGGTAGTCCGAGGCATTGCGTGAAGGGGCGAGCGTCTCGCCCTTCCGCTCGAAGAATTTCTGAAGATTCTCGACGCGGCGGTGGTCGATGTTCGGATCCGGAGCGGTCGCGTCCCAAAGTTGCGGATAGGGCCGGAAATCTTGCACCATGTCCTCATGCACCAGCACCTGAAGATCGATGCCCATCCGGCGGTAGCAACGGATCACCACATCGGCAGCAACGCCTTTTCCCGACGGCACATCGCCGTTTGGGTAGGCGATTTTGTAGTAAGAGGGATCGTAGGAAACATCGCTACCGGAGTGGGCCAGAGCCGCCGCCGCGAGGCCGCTGCCGAATTTATTGGAATCCTTCAACGCAGAAATCAGAAGAGCCGCCTGCTCCGCCGTCGCATCCACTTGGGTTGCTTTCAAAAAGGGAACCAGCGGCCGTCCAAACCAGAAACCAAATCCCAGAGCGATCACGATGATCACCCAACCGCCGAAGAAATTGCGCCTCTTCGGCTTTTGCGGACGCGGTCCGATGTATTCAATAGTGCTGTAAAATCCTGAGCGCGGGCGAGGCATGAAAGTGATTGCTTGGGCGGCATTAAGCAAAATGAGCTCAAAAAAGCGACTAAATTCAGCAAATTCTGCTAACAAATCGCAATGTCCGGCCTCGACACGAAATCCCCTGATCACGCAAACTCCGCTTCATGACGATTGTTACCCGTTCCCAACCCCTGGTTTGGGGTGAGTTAGACGTGCCGCTTTTCGGCCTAGCCCGTGACTTGGCAGGAAATGAAATCACTCCGGCCGCCGGGTTTTCCGTGGTAACGGATCCGTTTCACCTCTGGTTCATCGCCAGCCACCAGAAGCCGGCGCTGATTCACCCCCAAGCCCGGCCCGGCGGGTTCCAGCCCGGACTCTGGCAGTATGACGTCGCCGAGTTGTTCCTCACGGATCCCGCCAGCGGCCGGTATTTTGAGTTTAACCTGGCACCTAACGGCGGCTGGTGGAGCTGCGAATTCACCGCCCCCCGCGTGCGGGCGGATGACGTGGAAATCGCCATGCCAGAAGTCGCGACCTACGCGGAAATGTCCGCCGACGGCAGTTGGGTCGCCGCCATGGCGATCCCGCTCCACCTGCTGAAGGCGCGGCTGGATTTCGGCCCCCGGACGCGGCTCAACGTGACGATGATCCTCGAATCACCCGTGCAGAGATTTCTCAGCGCCGCCGATCTGGGATCGGGCGAGCCGGATTTCCACCAACCGGATCGTTTCACCCAAGCCCGCTTTGTTGACGTCAAGCAATGAAAGTTGCTTCATCGAGGCTTGGCCCTGTGGCCGGAACGTGATAGATACCCATTCAGTGATTCGACGATTCCAAATCGAGGATATTGTAGTGCAGGACATGTCCGGAGTGATTTTCCGTGCCTTGGACACGGAGACCGATCGAACGGTCGCCATCCGCAGATTCTTCCCCTTCGGACCGACGGGTGGTGGGCTGAGTGAAAGCGAGAAGATCGACTTCACCGGGACGCTCGATCGCTTGGCGGAGATTAAACATCCGGCATTGCGCACCATCGTCTGCGGAGGCTGCGACCCGGTGGACGGCATGCCATACATCGCCACCGAGTGGATCGAAGGCCACTCACTCCAGACCTTGTTGATGGACCGGTCTCTCAGCCCGGAGGAAATGACGCTAGTGCTGGATCAGGCGCTGGAAGTCTGCCAGATTCTATCAGACAACCTCGGCTCGGAGGGGGTCTGGGTGGAAACGGATCCCCACGCCATCATCATCGGCGCTCCGGAAACTCAGCGCCCTGTTAGTTTCTGGATCTCCCCGCTGATCTGGACGGACCGGCGTAACAGCCAGACGGCATTGGAAACGTTCATCCCACTAACAGTCAGCGCCATGGGTTGGTCAGAAATACCGACCCACGAGCGTCCCACCACCGGTCCGGGTGCCTGGGTGAAATGGCTCCAAAACTCCGCAGGGACCGCCACGTTGCAACAGGCCCGTGAGAGCTTGGCCACCGCGACCGGCACCGCCGCACCCACGCCCACCCAGCGGGTGGTGCGTCAGGCAACACGGCAGGTTCTCCCAGGGAAGAAGAAAGCCGCTTCGAAAGCACCAGCCTGGATCCTCGCAGTCGCTGTCCTGTTAGTCATGGGTCTGGGCGGATGGATGATGGTTCGCAGAAACACGGCGATGAATGCCGCGGCCATCAAAACGCAGACGCCCACCATCGTCATCCTCAGTGCAGCTCCACCCGCACCGGCCGCTATTTCCACTCCCAAGCCGGCGGAGCCGAAGACCGCATTGCCCGTCGTGGAAAAGTCCGCCGCCGTCTCGAAGGTGGCGCCCTCCCCCGTGGAATCCCCCGCGCAACGGGCTAGCCGCCTCGCCGCGGAACAGAAGCAAGCCAAGCAAAACGCCTTGAAACGCCCAGCCCCAGCGCGCTCGGGCGTGCTCAGTCCGGCGAATTATGATTTGCTGGTCCCGCTCAACAACAAGGATGCCATCGTCGAGGGAACCCTTGCGTCGATTGGCTACTCCGGTTCCAAAAAAACCATGTATCTGATCTTTGCCGGCAATCTTGACGTCGCCGATTTCCGCGGTGCCATTGCGGCCAAAGATGCGACCGGGGATCTCTCCGAGACCGCACTCGGCACCCTCAAGGGCAAGAAAATCCGGCTCTCCGGAAAAATCCGGCTGGAACTCGGCGGATCCCGCAGCCGGCCGGTCATCGACATCGGGAATCGCACCGGAATCCAGTTGGCCGAATGAACGAAACCGTCTCGCGGAACGTGCCTTCCTTTGCCGTCGTCGGCAGGGTCAACATGGGTAAATCCGCAGTGATTGCCACCTTGTTAGAGATCGATGACAACGAGCTGGTCCGCATCAGCCCGACGCCGGGTGAGACGACGCGATGTCAGCCGCACCGGGTGGTTTATGGAGGCGTGGAGTGTGTGTGCTTCATCGACACACCGGGGTTTTCAAGGCCGGTGGAAGCGATGCGGGCGATCCAGCGTCTCCATGGCGAAGGCACACCCGGTCTGGAAACACTGCGCCGGTTCGTGGCGGAGGCGGGCGAGGAATTCGGCGATGAGAAGCGACTGCTGATGCCGTTGATCGATGGTGCGGGCATTCTCTACATCGTCGATCCATCGAAGCCGCTGCGGGATGATTTTCTCGCGGAAATGGAGATCCTGCGCTGGACCGGCAGGCCACGGCTCGCCCTGCTCAACCGCCGTGATAATTCTAACGGATCCGACGACGAGGCCTGGAAAACCCGGCTGGGAGGGGCTTTCAATCTCATCAGGACCTTCGACGCTCATCATGCACGGTACGAGGAGCGACTGCGTTTGCTCAAGGCGCTGTTGGAGATCGACGAGCAGCATCGCGAGCGCTTGGAAGCGACTATCCGCCTGGTAGAAAACGAATGGCAACAACGCCGTGAAGAAGCGGCGGAGTCGGTGCTCGGGTTTCTCGAAAAAGCGCTGGGGCTTCGCGTCAATGCCACGCTGGAGCAGCGCGATCTCCATCTGCCCGCTCGGCGCGAACGCAAGGCAGGTGAGTTGTCGAAAAAGTATTTCACCGAGCTCGCCGGACTGGAACGGGATTGCGTTAGATCCCTGTTGCGGATTTACCGCCACCATCTCTTGAGGGCCGATACCGACCCTGGCACCTATCAGGGAATCGATTTGGAAAGCGCGGAAACCTGGAGCAAATGGGGCCTCGGCCGCAACCAGCTCGCGGTCATCGCCGCGGCGGTCGGTGGTTCGGCGGGATTGGCGGTGGACGCCGCGACGGGTGGCCTGACCCATGGTGCCGGCACGCTGTTCGGCGCGCTCGGCGGTGGAATCATCGCCTGGTTCAAGGGGGGCAGCCTGCCGGATCTGCGGATCGATTTCCGCGGTGGCGTGAAACTCGGCACGGGCGAGGGCAGATCACTGGCGCTGGGGCCGCCGAAGAACCCGAATTTTCCCTGGGTATTGTTAGACGGCGTTCTCGTCCGCTACCGGAAAATGCTGGACCGCGCCCATGGCCGCCGAGATGAGGAATTGCTGGTGGGCGGTGATCGTGGGTTCACGCGGAATTTTTCTTCGCAGCGGCGTGCGCTGTTGCAGAAGTGGTTCGCAGGCGGCCTCAAAGGTTCGCCTAACCGATCACTTGAACCGGAGGTTTTTGCGGCACTGTTGGAATCCCTGCGAGAGGTGGAGTCCCGCGACTAACGGTCAGCGGTTGCGCGGCCCGGCCGAAAACGGGTTGGTTTTTTTGGGCGTGTCGCGATCGCCCGCTTGAGCCGGATTCTGATAGCGGAAGATTCCGTATTCCTTGAGGTTGCGCATGAAGGTCTTGAAATCGAGCGCAACATCGTTGTCCGAGGCCAGTGCGCCTAACATCCCTTCGCCTTTTTGCATGCGGTCCAGAGTATCACCAGCCTTGCGGGTGGTGGCGGTGAATTGATCCACGGCTTTGGGAATCCGCTCCAGCGAGGGCTTGATGTCGGCGAGGGTTTGGTTCGCGGATTTGAGGGTGGTCTCGACGCTGCCCGCTGCATTTCTCACTGAAGCGATGGCGTCACGAGCCTCCTCGAGCGTAGGTTCCAATTTTTCGCTAGTGGTGTTCCAACGCCCGGTCGTCGCGTCGAGATTGGCGAGGGTCTGCTCGAAGTGCTTTAGATTTCCATCCGACAAGATGCCGGTGTTCACCTTGTTCATTGCTTCACGGATCTGGGTGCTGGCGGTGCGCAGATCCACCACCGCGGCATCCACTTTGGTGAAGGTTTCCTCCGCATTTTTAATGATGCGCATGACGTCGGTGCTGACTTTTTCCGCGTTGTTCTGGATGGCATCCAACCCGGAAAGGCCGGAGCCTTCCAAGCGGCTGCCGGCGGCGATGAATTCTCCGCTCTTTTCGTCAGGTGGGATGACGACGATCAGCTTGTCGCCTAACAGCGTTGCCGAGTTGATCTGAAAGCGCGACCCACCCGGAATCCTGATGGACTTGCTGATGGAAAGCTCGACCTCCACTTTCACGGCGTCGTTGAGTTCCGGCAGGCTCGAAACCTGGCCGATGCGGGCGCCGCCCATGCGGATTTCCGAGCCTTTGATGACCCCAGAGGCATCGTCGAAAACGACCATCAGTTGATATTGGCCGAGCAGTTTCTCCCGAAATCTTCCGAACTGAAGCGTTAACCCGCCCAACAGAAACAGACCGGTGAAGATGAATAGCCCGACATAAAGTTCGGTGCGTTTTTTGACGACGGGCATGAACTATTAATGACAGATAACTGGGAAAATCAAATTTGTAAAAATCCCGAACCGGAATCAATCCCACGGCTCGCCGGAATCACCGTCGATGAACGCACGCAGAACCGGGTCGGTCGTGCCGCGGAGTTCGTCGGGCTGGCCGGTCCAATGAATGCGGCCTTGTTCGAGGAAAACGATGCGGTCGGCGATGCGGAAAACGCTGCGCAGTTCGTGGGTGACGACGATGTTGGTGATGCCGCGGTTTTTTTGCAGATCCTTGATTAGGTGGTCGATGGAGTCCGCCGTCACGGGATCCAGTCCGGCGTGAGGCTCGTCGTAAAGCACACAGGCGGGCTTGCCGACGACAGCACGGGCCAGGGCGACCCGCTTGCGCATGCCGCCGGAGAGCTCGGACGGATATTTGTCCTCTTCTCCCGCGAGCCGGACGATTTCGAGGGCTTCGGCGACGCGGGTGGCAATCTCGGATTCCTTTTTCACCCCGCCCTCCCTGAGCGGGAACGCGACATTTTCGGCGACGGTGAAGGAGTCGAAAAGCGCGCCGCCTTGGAACAACACGCCCATTTGCCGGCGGATGGGGCCGAGCGCGCGTTCCTCTAGGTTAGAAATTTCCACGCCATCCACACAGATGCTGCCGCCAGTCGGACGCAACAGGCCGGGGAGATGCTTGAGAAAAACGGATTTGCCGCCGCCGGAGCTGCCAAGGATGACGAGGGTCTCACCCCGGAAAATTTCCAGGTCGATGCCGCGCAGTACTTCATGGTCCCCGAAACTTTGAGTGAGTCCCTGAATGCGGATATAAGGCTCGGGCATGGCCGACTAAGAGCACGGGGTGGCGGACGAGGCAAGCCGCCAACCCGTCAGAACAGCGCGGACAGCTTCTCGCCTTGTCCCTTTTCCAAGAGGAGGAACACATTGTCCCCATGCTGCCAGCGGGCGGAGGCCCATTCGCCGTTTCTCGCGAACTCGGGATGGGTGATGTCCGGGAAGCTGCCTTCAAGATCCTCGCGGCGGAAAATGATCATGTGGACGATGCCGTCGGCTCCGCGGTTGAAACAGATGAGTGATCCACGTTTACCTTCGATCACCAACTCGCGGCAACCCAAGCCGTCCACATTGCCCAAGCCCGGAGGTAGGCAGGACGGGCACGGTAGGCTCCGGTCCTTCAGATGTTGGATCAGCGCCACGTGCTGCGGGTTCTTCGCCTCAAGGTCGAACTGTGGCGATTCGTAGGTCTTCACGAAACCCGCCTGCACGATCGAGACCGGGATCCGGTGATCGGCGAGCGGAGGCGTCTGTTTGGCTGGCCGGGTGACAAGGAATGCCAGCGCGATTCCTGCCGCAGCTGCTAGGGGAATCACCGCCCTGCGGAAGATGGAAATTTTTCCTTTCGCCACCGGCCCGACCGCCCGTGTGCGGTCCATTGCGGCGAGCACGTCGGCGCGAAGATTGGCTGGTGGCTGGATGGATGCCAGCGCACCGATCCATGCCGCGTCGGCGGCGTCCGCAGCCTGTGGGAAATCGCCCCGCTCGACCGCGAGGCAGGCGAGGATGTCTTCACGGAGATTCTCCGGCAGATCGACCGATGCCAGTGCTTGCGCGAAGGCCGCGTCAAAGGCGCGTTCGCTTGCCAGCCACTCGCCCAGCTCTCGGTTTTCCAAGGCTAGCTTGAGCGCATCCGCGAAATCCTGATCGCCCGCATCCGCGCCATCAGGGCGGAAACTCCGCAGGATGAATCGTGCTTCTTCCTTATCCATGGCGGAGCCCTCCCGGTGCGATCTTCAGGATGTTCTTCGGTGCGCTAGAGGGTTCGGCGGTCATTTGCCTGCGTAACATTTCTTTTCCGCGGGAGAGTCGCGACATCACGGTGCCGATGGGCACATCCAGAATCTCAGCGATCTCCTTGTAGCTGTGTTGTTGTAGATAGAAGAGGGCGATGGGTGCGCGGTAAGTTTCATCGAGTGTGCCTAACAATTCCATCGCCCGCTGGCCGTCCATCTGGCGCTCGGCCCCGTCGTCATTGCTGACGGATGCTTCGAGGGTGGCCTCATCCAGCGGCTCGTCGGAAAATTTCGCGGCTCGCCGGCGCTGGCTGAGAAACTCGCGGTGCAGCGTGGTGAAGAGCCAAGTCTTCGCTTTCGAGCGGTCACGAAGTTGTTCGTTCTTCGCCGCCCAGATGGAGAACGTCTCCTGCACTAGATCGGAGGCCCGTTCGACATCGCGGCTCAGCGACATCCCGAAGCGAAACAACGCTTGGTAATGGGCATCGACCAACTCTGCAAATTCACTCATCGGCAATCATGAGAGAGCGTGAAATGATTTCTATTCCGAAAAATTTCCGACTTCGCGAAATGCCGTAGAACTCACGCTTCGCTCGTCGCCCGCCAAGTCACTTCCTTGGCATCTTTCCAGAGGTCCTCGAGGCCGTAATATTCGCGGAGTTCCTGATCCATCACGTGGACCATCACGTCGATGTAATCCAGCACGACCCAGCGGGTGTCCGCTTTTCCTTCCGTCATGGTCGGTTTGACGCCGTGGAGATCGAACACGTTGCCGGCTACGTCGCGCAGGATCGCGCGGAGCTGCGGCATCGAAGTGCCCGAGCAAACGATCATGTAATCCGTGAGATTCGAGATCCCGCGCATGTCCAACACGCGGATGTTTTCCGCCTTGATATCGTCCGCCGCTTTCGCGCAGGCCAGAGCCAGTTCTTCACCTTGTATCGCCATAATTTCCCTTTGGGGGAGAAATCTTAGTCGAAGGTGCCGCTTCAAACCAAGCCAAAATCCCACCGGGTGAAATCGCCACGGTTCTGGGACATTTCGCCCCGGGCTGCTAGACCTCCCTAGTGCGCTTCCCCAGGCGCAGATCGGCCACGAATGGAAGATTCGTCACCGTGACGGACCCGCCCGCCGGGTCGAGGGCGGCGTGGGTCCCGCGCTGACATTCCACGGAGATGATCCGTTTCCCGGCGGGCAGCGGTGGAACCACCAAGAGTCCACCCGGCGGCAGGGTGATGGAGCTGGCGATTTCAACATGGATCGTGCCCGCGCGGACGGCGCGGATCTTGAAATCCAAGCGACCGTAGCGGGTCGGCAGATTGCCAACGGCAAACCCACTGTCCTCGGCGATCCACGCCCACGGCATACCGGAGGCGAGCACTAGGGAGTCGATCGCCTCACGTTCCGCCGCAATCATAGACGCCACGGCGAGGAGGTATTCGGCAGCGATCCAGGTGTGGGGCACGTCACCGAGGTGACCGGGCGAGCGCGAATCACGCCAAGTGATTTCCGGCCATTGGTTCCATTCGCAAGGGCGGCGGTCGGATAGGAAAAATTCCAACAACTCGTTGGCGGTGTCGCGCTCCCCGAGTCGGACGAAGGCGCCGATGATGCGGATCTCATAGGCGGTGTAGTTGGTCCAGGCCATTTCCCCGCGGTGCTTGCGGCGGAAGCCGTCGAGGTAGGTGTCGAGCATCGCGTGCAGCGGACCCGGCGGCAGCGAGCCGGCGAAATCGAGCATGGCGATGGCGTTGGAGGTGGCCGTGGGATCGAAGTCCGCCCACTCGACCGAGCCGGGGATGTAGTCGAGCTTCTTGTCGGCGATGACCTTGTTGATCGAACGCAGCAGGTCGCCTTGGAAGCGCGTGGCTTCGGATCTCCACCAGTTGGAATCCTCCGGAAAACCCATGATTTCCGCTAGATCAGCGGCGGCCTCGAGACCGCGCACACCCCAGAAATCATCCCAGTAGGAATGCACATGGTGGGAGAGATAGCCTTCGTGGCTGGCGGATTCCGGCAGTAGGCCGAAGCACGCAGAGTGCTCGCCGGATTGGTATTCCACGGTCATGCGTTGCGCCCGCAGAGAAATCAGATAGGTCGCCGCCTTGCGGACGTGAGGGAGCATTTCGTTGAGAAATTTCCGGTCGCCCCCTTCCCGATAGACCTCGCGGACCCCCCAGAGGAACTGGCCGTGGCTGTCATGCTCGACAAGCCAATCGACGCCGTCACGGTCCACCACCGAAGGTATGAAACCATCCTCACGTTGGAATTGTATATACCACGTTAGAAATTCATGCAGTGCGAACGGAAGCCCGGCCTTTGCGAGCGCCATTCCCATAATCACGCAATCCCGGATCCAAGAGCGCGTGTAACGCCGCGGCCCGGGCTGGATCGCGGGGCCGTCGCGGTTGATGAGGATGTGTCCGGCCGCCGTGCGGAAGGCATCGAAGGCAGGCACGGCGCATTCCGGCACCTGCCATTCCACCGCGCCGAGCGTGCTCCGCCAGCCTGCGAGCGCCCTGGCCCTCCCGGTCTTGGTGGCAGCTTTGGTCTTACGGAAATACGGAACTGAAAGGGTCACCTCCATGGTGGATTGGCGGGGCGGGAAGTTCCAGACCATCGCCGCAGAGGCGATTCCCGTCGAGTCATCGACCTCGGTCGCGGGAGGCATTTCACCTTTTAGCAAAGTCCAAAGCACCCCGCTTTCTTCAAACGCGCCGGCACCGGATGCATCCGCATGGGGCGTGACGGAGAGCTCCCGACCGTCGACCGTCATGCCCCGGTTTCCACAAACGATCCGATGGATGGGGCTGAGGCCACCGAGGTTTCGGAATGCCTGCCACGGCGGATTTACCTGGAACGGGCGCACGGTGACGATCAACCGCATGTCCGAGGTCGGCTTGCGACAGGTCAGCCGATAGGTGACATGGATCGTTAGATCTTCATAGCCCCCATCGACCCATGGCAAGATTTCCAAACTAAAATCAGCACTCTTCCAGGTCACCGAAGGCATGGGAGCGCCACCATCGGGCAGCGAGCCAATCGTATCGACATCCGCCCAGGTGACCCGTTTGCCGGCGATCTGAACGAAGGGCTCCAGCGAAAATCCGGCTTCGTCCACCTCGACCATGCCTTCCTCGTTGATGAGAGCACGGCGTTTTCCGTTAGGACTACCGACCGGAGTCCAGTAGGATTGCTCGCGCAGCCAGTAGCGGGGAAACCAACCACGTGGGTAATCGGCGGCCACGGCATGGATGAATTCGTTAGGCGTGCTGGAGAATGAATCAGGCCGGAGTGAGAGAAAGCACAACGCGGCGCAATCCGGATTCGCGAAGGTGATGCGCAACAGCCGTCCCTCGACTCCGGGTGTCGGAATGTGGCTCTTCAGGCCGAGCGCCGAAGTGGAATGATGGATCGATGTCCACGACTTTCCATCCGCGGAAATTTCGACCTCGAACCTGCGGCGTGGCAGGGACTCCGGCCAGCTGATGACCATCCCGCCGAAACGCAGCGGCTTGCCGAAGTCCACCTCCCACCGCGGCGTGTCATCGCCCGGGGCCGCCCGCCATCCGGTGAGGGACTCCGGTTTAAAAACCGCTTCCGGAGGGAAACCTCGTTGATGGCTGGAAGCGGTAATCGACCGCAGCGCATGAAGGCCTTGGTCTTCGTAAGTCGGCAAAACAAGCTCCAACACCCCGTTCCCACCAGTTCCCGCGACGATGGCGAACTCCACCGAACCAACATCCGTCGGCGCCCCCCCGCCAGCAGGGCCCCAGGCGAAGGGCAGGTCATGCTCGTGGAAACGGATTCTGGTCCACGAATCCGGCAGTTCGACATTTTCGCGTAGCCGCCGCCAGACATTGGTATTTCCAGGGTCTGCGACCTTGAACTCGAAATTGTTAGTCGATCCCTCGCCCCGCAGTGAGAAGCCGATTTCAAAGGTTCCCGGAAGCGTGAACCGGATCACCCGCCGGATCACGATGAAGCCGCCACCGCCGTGGAAATCATAACCCAGGCGCAATCCTGAACTGCCGTCTGCCGCCTTGATCCGCGTGACCGTTCCTTCGGACTGGCCGGAGGCGAACACCTGCCACTGGGAGGGATCTTCAAACAACGAGAAGAACGGATGGGCGGGCATGGATGGAATTTTAAGATGGAAAATCGCCGGCTTACTAAACAAATCTCGGTGACTGGCCGATGGCCCATTGGAGGTCCGTCGGGACCAGCATTCCCGAGGGATCTCACCTGAGATTTCATGGTGCTGGGCGGCGGATTTGCCAAGCGCTCGCCACCGGCCCGAAGCCGTCACGGCCATGGAATGCGTGGCAGCAGCCATCACGCAGGTCCAGCAGTTTGATGGTGCGCAGCAGTGGCGCCGTGGCCAAGCTGCTCCACCGCCGCGAGAATTCCGGAATTCCCGGAACTCCACCGCTTCACAAATCACACGGTGTCGAGGACCAAGGTTCGACAAACCTGACACCCCGCAAGCTTGCCATCCGGAATGAATCTCTGCCAGATTGATCCATCGCCGAGAAAGCGGCATCAAACCCACCAACCCATATCCGTCATGATCCTTCCAAAACTGCTCAAACAATTCCTCGTCGAGCCCGGCTCAGAGGTGAATCTCAAGGAATACATGACGGATTGGACCGAGACCGACAACGCGAAGGAACTCTGTAAGGATACGATCAAGGAAAGGGCGAACGAAATTCTCGAACAAAGCCGGATGGAAATGAATAAGGCGCAGGAACTGTTATACGCTAGTGACACCCATTCCGTGCTCATCATCCTTCAAGCCATGGACGCCGCCGGCAAGGACGGGACCATCCGCCACGTCATGTCCGGCGTGAACCCGCAGGGCTGCCAAGTGTTCAGTTTCAAGAAGCCGTCCACCGAGGAGCTGGACCACAATTTCCTCTGGCGCTACATGAAAGCGCTGCCCGAACGCGGCCGCATCGGCATCTTCAACCGTTCCTATTACGAAGATGTGTTAGTCGTGAAGGTCCACCCGGAATGGCTCGGACCCGGTTCACCCGCGAAGCCTGACAAATCCTTCTGGAAGAAACGCTACGAGGATATCAACAACTTCGAAAAACACCTCACCCGCAACGGTACGCTGGTCTTGAAGTTTTTCCTCCACCTCTCCAAAGACGAACAAAAACGACGCTTCCTCGAACGCCTGACCAATCCGGAAAAGCATTGGAAATTCTCTGAAGCCGATCTCGCCGAGCGCGAACATTGGAAGAGTTATCAGAAAGCCTTCGAAGACGCGATCTCCGCCACCAGCACCAAGCGCGCTCCGTGGAACATCATCCCCGCAGATCGAAAATACGTCGCCCGCGCCCTCGTCGCCGACATCATTACCACTGCCATCCAGGGACTCGGCCTCGAATATCCGAAAGTGAGCGAAGCGCAGTTGGCTAAACTCGCCGCCGCCAAGGCCCAGCTTGAAGGCACGAGCAAGGACGATCAATCGGAATCGTGAGTGACCGAAAAAACCAAGCCTGCAGCCTCATTCCGGCGCTCGCTTGGCTACGCACCTATCAGCCAAACTGGTTCCGAATCCCTAACAAATTTTTGGGGCCAGCAGCTCAGCGGCCGGGTAAGCCACCCTCCTGATTCAGCCTTACAAATATGCCCAATCCGGAAAATCATGCTCGCCCAGGCCCTGCCAGCTCTGCTAGCCCATTCCTCGTCGCCACGAGGAAAACCTCACGCATCGCCTGCCGTTTTTCCGTCCCGTTGCGTATCATTCCGATTTCCATGCGCCCCCTACTCATCCTGCCCAGCGCGATTTTCCTGAGCTCCTGCATGCTCGGCCCGAATCCGGGAACGCCCGACGTCCGCACGCCCGCATCCTTCCGCGGCGACACCGCGCCCCACGGTACCTCGTTTGGCGATCAATCCTGGCGCAAGGTTTTCTCCGACTCCACTCTGCGCAACCTGATCTCGCGGGCCTTGAAGAACAATCCGGACCTCGTCGCCGCCACTTACCGCATCGAGGAAGCCCGCTCCCGCGCAGAATCTGCACGGGCCAATTGGTTTCCCACACTCGACGGAAACGCCGCAGGCACCGCGAACTACGGCTCGCGAAACACCGGAGCACCCGCCGGTGACCGCCACTCCGAAACCTATAATCTAACCGGGCTTCTCAGTTGGGAACTCGACCTCTGGGGCGGCATCGCCCGTGACAATCAGGCAGCCCGCGCCCGCTTGCTGGAATCCGAATACCAACGCGACGCGGTCCAGACATCGCTGATCGCCGCCGTCGTCACCAGCTACATCGACCTCCAAAATCTCGACGAGCGCCTCGCCATTTCCCGCCGCACCACCGAGAGCCGCAAAGGCTCGCTCGAACTCGTCACCGCCCGCCGCGACGGGGGGGTCAGTTCTGATCTCGAAGTCGGCCAAGCCGAGGCATTGCTGTCACAAGCGCAAATCCTGATTCCCGCCACCGAGCGAGCCATTGCCGAAAAGGAAAATGAAATCCGCGCCCTGCTCGGTGAATACCCCGGCGGCATTACCCGTGGTGGCAGCTTGGACCGACTTGACGCCTCATTCCGTATCTCCGGCGGCATGCCTTCCTCCCTCATGGCACGCCGCCCGGACATCACCGCCGCCGACCAATCGTTCCAAGCCGCCACCGCCGACATCGGCGTCGCCGAGGCCCTGCGTTTTCCGTCGCTGTCGCTCACCGGCCAAGGCGGCCTGATCAGCGCGGACCTCAACAATCTGCTCGAGGGTGGATCCGCCGCCTACTCGATCGGACCCCAGCTCACCGGCCCGATTTTCGACGCCGGTCGTGCCAGTGCCCGGGTCAAAGCCGCGCAGGCCCGTGCCAAAATCGCCCTCGCTGCCTATCAGAAAGCCGTGCAGCAATCCTTCCGGGAAATCGCTAACTCGCTCGCCGCCTATCAGAAAACCGGCGAGATCATCGCCGAAGGAACCAAGCTCGTCGCCTCCCAGAAAAGCGTTTCCTCCATCGCCCTGGACCGCTTCCAAGGCGGCTCCTCCAGCTACCTCGAAGTGCTTGACGCCGAGCGCGGCCTCTTCACCGCCGAACTCGATCTCGCCGAC
>JBBQDJ010000027.1:0-14865 GCA_038319595.1 Verrucomicrobiales bacterium | reverse complement strand
GCTCCACCTCCACCTCTTACCATCAACTATCAACTATCAACTATCAACTATCAACTATCAACTATCAACTATCAACTATCAACCATCCACTTCCCCATGTTCACCCAACTCCTCCGTTATGGCACCATCGCCGCCGCCTTGTTCGGCGTGGTGATGATTGTCTTCGTTTCACGGCTACAGGCCGATAGCCAGATGCCGCCGCCCGGTGATCCACCGATCATGCCGCCGCAGAAACCCTTTGCCCATGCAGTCGCGGCGACCGGCATTCTTGAGGCGTTGAGCGAGAACGTCGCCATCGGAGTTCCTCTGCCCGGCCTGGTCACCGAGGTTTTCGTGAAAGTGAACGATCCGGTGAAAAAGGGCCAACCGCTCCTCAAGCTCGACGACCGTGACCTATTGGCTGAGCAACTCTCCACCCAAGCCCAGCAGGACATTTCCCGCGCGCAGATCACCGTCAGCGAGGCGCAGCTCGCCAAGCTGGAAGGTCAGCTCGCCCGACTAACAGCCGTCACCGACAGCCGCGCCGTCAGCCGTGACGATTTGGAGAACCGCAAGCAGGACGTCACTGTTTCACAAGCCCAGTTCGCCGCCGCCAAGGCCCAGCTTGCAGCGTCGGAAACCTCACTGAAGCGCATTGCCCTGCTCATTGAGCGTCTAACCATCCGCGCCCCGCGCGATGCCACCATCATCCAGCTCAACATTCGCGCCGGCGAATATGCGGCCACCTCGCCCAAGGTTCCGGCGATCATCCTCGGTGAAACCGACAAGCTCCAGGTGCGCGCCGATGTCGACGAGCAAAACGCCACCCGCATCCGCCAAGGACAGAAGGCCTACGGCTATCTGAAAGGCGATCCCACGATCACCTTCCCACTCGAATTCATCCGGGTGGAGCCCTATGTGATCCCCAAGGTTTCCCTCACCGGATCCAGCACCGAACGGGTGGACACCCGAGTGTTGCAGGTAATTTACTCGCTCGCCCGCCCCACGGATCTTCCGTTGTATGTCGGCCAGCAAGTGGACGTCTTCATCGAAGCCCCGGAACGAGAATGAAACCGCTGGCCCCGACCGCCCTACCGGATTGGATCGCCTTGAGCCGCGAACTCAAATCCATCGCCGAAGAAGGACTGCGTTTTTCGGAAGGGCCGTTTGACCGTACGCGCTACCTCCGCTTGCACGAACTCTCATCACTGCCGATGCAATGGGTTGCTCCGGATTTCAAATGGCCGCAGGAGTTCGGCTACGCGACGCCGAAGGTGGACGTCCGTGCCGCGGTATTCGATGAGTCCCGAAAAATACTGTTAGTTCAGGAAGCCTCGTCCGGCGAGTGGACGCTTCCCGGCGGCTGGGCGGATCTCAATCTCAGTCCAGCGGAGAACGCGGTAAAGGAGGTCCGCGAAGAGTCCGGCATCGAGGTGGAAGCGGTGAAACTCATCGCCTGCTGGGACAAGGATCGCCAAGGCCATCCGCGCCAGCCCGAACACATCTACAAACTTGTTTTTCTCTGCCAGATGACCGGAGGAAAACTAGCAACCAGCCAAGAGACCTCCGGTTCCGGTTTTTTCCACGTGACCGAGCTTCCGCCGCTGTGTCCCCACCGGGCCGCAAAACATTACCTGGATCTCGCTTGGCAGCACGCCACGAATCCATCACTTCCCACCGAGTTCGACTGAACCATGAAACCTCTCTATCTGATATTACCCGGAGCGTTCGCGCTTGCTTCCTGTACGCTCGGTCCGGACTTCCAACTTCCCGGTGCGACCGGTGGCACGAAATGGAAGGAAGGCGCAGCCACTCCAGCGACCCGCTTGCCTAACCACTGGTGGCGGCTGTTCAACGACAGCGAACTCAACCGGTTGGTGGATCGTGCATTGACCGCCAACAACGACCTCGCCGCCGCCAAGGCCCGTGTGGACACCTCCCGCGCTCTGGTGGGCCTGGATCGGGCGAAAATGTTTCCCACGCTCAATCTATCAGGTGATGGCGGGATTTCCCGCAGTTCGTCGGACGCGCTGCGTGGAAACCTTCCTCCCGGTGCTAGCGTAGATCTGGAGTCGCAGCGCTATCGCGGCAGTTTCGATCTCGCCTACGATCCCGATCTGTGGGGCCGGAACAGGCGCGCCATCGAAGCCTCGTCCGCCCAAGCCGCCGCCAGCGAGGCGCTGTTGGATTCGCAACGGTTAGGCGTCGCTACCGAGGTGGCCCGCCAGTATTTCCTGCTCCGCGGACTCGATGCTCAGGAAGCCGTTCTCAACGACACGTTGAAAAGCCGTCGCGAGGCGCTCGACATCCAGAAATCCAAACTGGATGCCGGCCTAACCGATGGCCTGGCCGCCAGCCGCGCCCGGACCGAGGTCGAACTCGCTGATAACGACCTCGCTCTCGTCCAACGCCAACGTGGATCCTCGGAACACGCACTCGCAGTGCTCTGCGGCACCACGCCGTCCGGTTTCAGCATCGCCAGCCGAGAACCCGTTAGATCACTTCCGTCCATCCGTGCCGGACTTCCTGCGGAGGTCCTCATGCGCCGACCGGACGTGCGCGCCGCCGAGCAGGAACTGCGCGCCGCGAACGCCAAGATCGGCGTGGCCGAGGCCGCATTCTATCCGAATTTCAGCCTCAGCGCAGGCGGTGGCTTCGAATCCGTGGACGCCAAACGCTTCCTCAACTGGGAGAACCGGGTGCTCTCACTCGGTGCCGGTGTCGCCGCCCCGATCTTTGATGGTGGGACGAACCAGGCGAACTATCAGGCAGCCCGTAGCCGCTATGACGAGGCCTTGGCGAAATACCGCCAGACCCTGCTCATCGCCCTCCGCGAGGTAGAGGACGCCCTCGTCGATCTCAAGGGCCTGGCCTATTCCCGCAGCGCTCTTGAACGTGCGGTGACCAGTTCTAAAGACACTCAACAGCTCGCTCAGGAACGCTACGACAAGGGTCTCACCACCTACCTCGACGTCGTCGATGCCGAACGCACCGTCCTCCAATCCCGCCTCGCGCTCAGCCAAGTGGAAGCCCAGCAACGCGTCACCCTCGCCATTCTTGCAAAAGCGTTAGGTGGCGGGTGGAGTGGGAAATAGGCATCCATTCCAACATAAGATCTTCTGTCCCAACGGGACGCCTGATCACAGCCCGGCACACGGTGCCGGGTGCTCGTCCGCCAAATGACCCGCGTCCTCAAATATGGACTCTCCAAACAAACGCCCTGACTTCGCCCTTGAATCCAGCTCCCGTCGGCGTCGTGATGGGACGATGAACAGGGAATTATTCCTCCGCGAATTGCTGGGCCGCATGACCCTCGAGGAAAAAGCCGGCCAGCTCAATCAGCTGACCGGAACAATGGATGCCACCGGAGTGAAGGACTCGGCCGACCTTGAGGCGAAGATCCGCGACGGCCGCTGCGGCGCGGTGCTGAATGTTTACACGCCTGCCGTGACCCGCGCCTTGCAGGAGTTGGCGCTGGCCAGCCCCTGCAAGATCCCGCTGCTTTTCGGGTATGACGTGATCCACGGCCATCGCACGATTTTCCCGATCCCGCTGGCGCTCTCTTGTTCGTGGAACTTGGAACTGATCGAGCGTTGCGCCCGCGCTGCGGCGACAGAGGCGGCGGCGGACGGCCTGCACTGGGTCTACTCGCCGATGGTGGACATTTGCCAGGACCCCCGCTGGGGACGGGTCGCCGAGGGCGCGGGCGAAGATCCCTGGCTGGGATCAAAAATCGCGACGGCCATGGTGCAGGGCTATCAGAGCGACGATCTATCAGAACCGACCGCGGTGATGGCCTGCGTGAAACATTTCGCGCTCTATGGCGCATCGAAGGCCGGCCGCGATTACCATGCGGTGGACATGAGTCGGAGGGAAATGGAGGAGACCTATTTTCCACCCTACCGGGCCGCGATCGATGCCGGTGCGCGGACGGTGATGACCGCGTTCAATCTGATCGACGGCATCCCCGCGAGCGGCAACCGCTGGCTGCTAACAGATCTGCTGCGCGATGCGTGGGGTTTCAACGGCTGGGTGGTGACCGATTTCAACGCCATTTCCGAGATGAAAAGCCATGGCACCGCCGCCACCGACGCGGATGCCGCCCGCCAAGCGTTCGACGCCGGAGTGGACATGGATATGATGTCCGAGGCCTTCTTGATAGAACTGCCGGAACTTGTGAAATCCGGAGTCATCGACGAAGCCCGCATCGACACGGCGGTGATGCGCATTCTCGAAACCAAGTGGGATCTTGGACTTTTTCAAAATCCCCTCGCCCGCTGTGATGAGTCCCGCGCCAATGTGGTGCATCGTTCGCCGGCAATCCAGAATCTCGCCCTGGAAGCGGCACGTGAGTCCATCGTGCTGTTGAAAAACGACGGCGAACTGCTGCCTCTGGCGAAACACGGAACCATCGCCGTCATCGGTCCGCTGGCTAACAGCCAACGCGACATGCTGGGCTGTTGGATTGCGGCGGGTGATCCTGCGGAGGCCATTTCGCCCTTGCAGGGACTCCGCAATGTGTTGGGAGAAACCGCAACGATCCTTTCCGCCCAAGGCTGCGAGATCCATACCACCAACGCGGCCCTGTTGGAGGAGGCCATCGACACCGCCAGCATCGCCGATGTCGTGATCCTAATCCTCGGCGAAAGCGCCGACATGAACGGCGAAGCCTCCTGCCGCACCGACATCCGTTTGCCAAAAGCCCAACGCAAACTGGCCCGCAAACTCCTGAAAACCGGCAAGCCCGTCGTCCTCGTCACGATGAGTGGACGCCCGCTGGAACTCTCCCGCGAAGCCGAGAATTTCTCCAGCATCCTTCACGCCTGGGCCTTGGGGACCGAAGGTGGCCAAGCCCTAGCAGAAGTGATTTTCGGCGACGCCGCCCCCGTCGGCAAGCTGACCATGGGATTCCCCCGCCATGTCGGCCAGCTTCCCATGACCTACCGCGAAAAGCCCACCGGCAGACCGTTCGATGAAGCGGTTCACTACTCTAGCAACTATCTCGACTGCCCCAACGATGCGCTTTTCCCCTTCGGTCACGGGTTGACTTACGGGAAAATCGACCTCGGTGAGATCGCTCTCTCCTCGAAATCGATGCCACCCAGCGGAATCCTAACAGCCACCATCACCCTCCGGAATCCGGGCCAGCAAAAAGTGACGGAAACGCTCCAACTCTACCTCCGCGACCTCGTCGCCACCGTCAGCCGCCCCGTGAAGGAACTCCGTGGATTCCAACGCGTCACCCTCGCCGCCGGTGAGGAGCGCACCGTCACCTTCGAAATCACCGACGCCGACCTAGCATTCCCGGGCACGGATTTTCAACCCACCATCGAGCCGGGGGAATTCGAAGTGATGATCGGGATGAGTTCGATAGAGCTACGCGCGGCGGGTTTTGTGCGGATCAATTAGGACGCCGTGGAGTGTCCTCCCTATCACCGCGGCGGCGAAAACAGGTTGGAAGGGGAGACACTCTTGTCCCCCATCTTTAAGCATAAGAGGCGACAGGAGTGTCGCCACTCCTTAGACTCGCCGCGTTCCACGTCACCAAAATGAGATCCGCCAAACGCAAGGACCCGAAAACAGCCAAGAGCCTGAATTGCAAAACCACGGTCAACGCCACTTGGTCAATTCACCCTCCTTCAGCCGGACGGACCGGAGATCCACCCCGCTTTTGATCCCCCGCCCCGGCTCCGCCCTTTTACCTTTGCCTAGTGGCGGGAATCACTTACGAAGAGCGCCCGCCGCATGAGATTGTTCCGCATCCTTACTTTTAAAGAACTCAAAGGGTATTTCCTGACCCCGTTCGGCTGGGTGGTTCTGGCCTTTGTCACCGTCATGCAGGGGATCTCGCTGTCCACGGCGATGAAGGGATTCCGCGACACGCCGGTGAAGGACAGCCTGGTTTACGTGACCTTCCACACGCCGCTGTTCTGGTTCTATTTCCTGTTCATTTTCCCGCTCATCACGATGCGCTTGTTCGCGGAAGAGGAGCGCTCCGGGACTTTGGAAACTCTGCTGACGGCTCCGGTGCGGACCTGGCAGGTGGTGTTTTCGAAATACGCAGCGGCGATGATTTTCTACACGACCCTGTGGATTCCCGGGTTGATCCAGTTCAAGATGTTCGAGTGGGTCACCCACCTGCCGCCCGCCTTCACGCCCGGTGCACTCGGCGGGGCATTCACCGCGGTGATGTTGATGGGCGCGGCGTTTACGGCGATCGGATGTCTGGCCTCGGCGTTGACGTCCAGTCAGATCATCGCCGGCATTTTCACGATCGGGCTGCTGGTGATCCAGTATTTCCTCGGCTTCGTGACGATCATCTGGGGCGAGTCCTTCGCCGGGGCGCCGTTCTTCCACTACATTTCCTCGCAGCAGCACCTGCATTACTTCGCCAGCGGATTGTTCGACACCCGGCCGATGGTGTATTTCCTGAGTCTCACGGTGTTTGTGCTGTTCCTGACCTATCAGGTGGTCGATTACCGCCGCTGGCGTCGCTGAGTTTTCCATATCCGTCTCATGTCCGAGCCATCCACCGAACCGAAAGTCAAACCTGCCCGCCCGCTCAACCGGTGGGGCGCGGGCACTCTTTCCGTCCTGCAAATCATCTTCCTCGCGATCACGCTGATCGCCGTGAACTATCTCGCAGCCAGCCATTATCAGCGCATCGACTATAGCCGGGAAGGCAACTATACCCTCTCGCCATCGACCACGCGTTACCTGAAAGACACGGCTCTGGTGGATCGCCAGAAGCCGGTTAGATGGATCATGGCCTTCCGCCGCAGTTCGCCATTTTATGAACGGGTGCGCGTCCTCGCCGAAGAATACGAGCGCCTGTCGGATGGAAAAATCAAACTCGAGCTCGTCGATCCGATGCGCAGTTCGGACCGTACGCAGGAGGTCACCGCCGCCTACGGCCTGCCGCTGACCAAGGACCTCATCATCATCGACGCCCGCACCGACGACAGCGCGGTCTCCACCGAGGAAAAGGTCGAAACCGCGACGTCGGACCCTACGGCGGATAAAAAGCCGGCTCGTATTCTCAATCCCAACATCAAGGTGGTCGTGGCTGACGACATGGTTATTTCCGCCCTGGTGGACAAGCAGCGGCGCATCACCGGATTTCAGGGCGAGGATGTTCTAACCGCACGCTTGGTCGAGTCCCTCGAAGGCAGGGCGCGCAAAATGGTATTTCTATCCGACAAGAGCCAGATCGACCTGGAGAACGAGAACTCCCCCATCACCTCGCTGCAGCGCACGCTGCTATTTCAGAACGTCGAACTGAAAGGCGTCAGCCTGGCAAACCTCGGGGAAATTCCCGCCGACGTGGAAGGCGTGGCGATGGTCGCGCCGAAATACGATTTGACCGACGCTGAACTCAAGGTGTTAGAGAACTATTGGAACCGCCCACGAGCGGCCCTGCTGGTGCTCTTGAAAGCCGGTGATACCCCACCGAAGCTGCGGACCTTTCTCCGCAGCAACGGAGTGACGCCGCGCAATGACCGGATCATTTCCATGAGGGAGAACAGCATCAACACGATGACCCGCGGAGCCTTCACCTACGGGGTTGAGTTCACCAAGGATCTCGCTGGCCAAGCCACCATCTTCGAGGGTGCCACGTCGTCGCTCGAAGTCCGCGAAGGGGCCGAGGACCTGATGACGAAGCAGGTTAACCCCATCGGCCTGATCCAGGCAGCAGAAGGATTCTGGGGGGAAACCAAATTTGGCGAGAAAAACATCACCTTCGACAAGAGTGAGGACAACGTAGCACCGCTTTTCATTGCCGCCTGTGTCACCCGTGGGGCCGCCAGCGACGACCGGTTCGCGGATGCCACTTCGCGCATGGTCGTGGTATCTAACACCGACTTTCTCAACCCCGATTCACAGCACGCCGAGAACATCGATTTCCTCGCCTCCTCCGTGAACTGGCTGATGAACCGCCAGTCGCTTGCCGGCATCGGTCCCCGATCGCTGGGCATCTACAAGTTGCCGATCCTTGACGCGCAGGTATCGTTTATCAACCGCGTGAATCTATTTTTCCTCCCGGGATTCCTGTTTCTGACAGGCGCCTTCATCTGGTCCTCGCGCAGGGCCTAACTCGATCATGCGCTCACTCGGCCTCACCTTGATCCTCGCGCTGCTCGCCATCATGGCTGGCAGCATGGCCACCTGGCAGTGGATCGAGGGCAACTTCGATTCCGTGCTCGGGGCGCCGCCGACGCCGCTCGGTGAGCGCGTCTACTCCGATTTCACGGCACCGGACGTGAGATTCATCCGCGTCTCGCAGAACGGAACGAATGCCTCGTTTGAGCTCGGCCCTAACGGTTGGCAGGCTGCGTTGCCCTGGGTGGACCGCATGGACCCGCGGGCCGCCGTGGACATCATCGGATTCACCCTCAACTTGCGGGTCGAGGACTTCGCTGACATCGACAAGGTGGATCCCCAGAAAGCCGGCCTCCGCGAGAGCGGCATCAACATCCGTCTGGAAGGAGCCGGTCACAAAATTCTAGCGAAATACAAACTCGGCCGCCAGACCCCTTGGCTGGCCACCGTGAAGGATCTCGAGGGTCCCGTGCCCACCGTTTTCATCCAGCCGCGCGACGAGAATCATAAGAACTACGTTTACACCTGCACCGGCGACATCATCTCGCTGTTCAAGGACAACCTGAAATACCTGCGTGACCACCGGCCGTTTTATTTCAATCCCAAGTCAGTTCAGAAAATCCGCCTACTCGCGGAGGAAGGCGAACTCACCTTGGGACATGAAGTGGAGAACGGGCCTTGGCGCATCATCAAGCCGCTTGACCTCGCCACCGACGTCAAATCCATGAAGACGCTGATCGAAGGCATCTTCGAACTCCAGGCTATCAAGATCGCTGACCGGACATCCGTCACTCTTCCTGCCACCGCTGCGCTGCCCAACTCACGACAAATCGCGCTTTCGTTTTTCGAGTCCGACATTGAAACGGTTCTCGACATCTATCCGCCGGAAACCCCGGACGCCACCGAAGTGCGCGCCACCGTCAGCAACCGCCCCGGCACCGTTTTCTATCTGCCGGTCAAGCCCGAGGCGAACCGGGTCTCGCTCGCCAATCTGCCGCTCTCGGTGAATGAACTCCGCGACCGTTCCCTGACCCACTTGGAACTCAAGTCCCTCCGCGGCATCCTCATCCAGCCCGCCAGCGGCTCGGAAATTCTGCTGACCCACACCCCGCCGCAACCGTGGATCGCTAACATCGACGGCCATGCGCAGGAGGCCAATCAGGAACGTCTCACCGCGCTGCTCCAGACCGCCATCGAAGGCCAGGCCATCCGCTTTGAAACCGATGCCGCCACCGATTTCACCCCATGGGGACTCGACCGGCCCATCATGAAACTGCGCTTCCTCGGCGCGAATAACCAGGCGCTCGAACTCACCTTCGGCCGCGACCCGGCCGGCGGCTACTTCGTCAACCGCACCGGCACGCCCACGGTGATGCGCATCGACCAGGCGCTGTTCGAAGCCATCCCGCGCAGGCCCTATGAATGGCGGCATTCACGGCTGTGGTCCATCGACCGGCTCAACCTGCGGGCCATCGAGCGCAAAGCCGGTAGCGAGCCCCCATTGATGCTCCGCTATGATTTCAGCAAGGCGGACCCATGGACCGCCACTCGGGATATTACAGATCTAACTGCATCACTCAATCCCGCGCGGGCCAACTACATGCTCGACGCCCTTGAGGGACTCAAAGCCACCCGCTGGCTCACCCCGGATGATCCGTCCGCGCTCGACGCACTCGTCACTCCATCACTGACGATCCGGATCGTCGAGAACGCCACGGACGACATGGGTGACCGCACCGGTAGCCTCATCACCCGCGAAGTGACACTCGCTCCCGGCAGCGATGCTGCGAAACCGGCCTTCTATTACGGCCGTGTCGCGTCCGACACGAATCCATTTCTGATGGACCGTGAAACCTACGAGAAGCTCGCCACAGAGCTGATAGAGAAATACTGAGCCGTGATCCGTTCGTTGAGATTGGCGGACTTCCGCTGCTTTGCCGCGCTGGAACTGGAAGTCTCTGCGGCAGGTGCGATTCTAACCGGCGACAACGCACAGGGAAAAACCTCGATCCTAGAAGCCCTCTGCGTCCTCGTCCGGCTCCACTCGCCGCGCACCCACCGGATGACCATCATGGGCCGGATCGGCACCAAGGGATTTGGCATCGCCGGCGATCCATGGGCGAGCGAGCGGCAAGTCCGCTATTCCCGTGAAGGTCTTTTCCTGAAAGCCAACGACGAAGCACTCCCGAGCCAAGCCCGCTACCTTGAAGACGGTGGGCTCGTCGTCTGGATGGGAAATGAGGATCTCGAACTGATCCGCGGTCCCGGTGAGGGTCGGCGCCGTTTCCTGGATTTCCTCGGTGCCCAGATCGACCCTGCCTACCGCCGCTCGTGGTCGCGCTATCGGCGCGCACTCCGCGCGAAAAACCTACTGCTCAAGGAAGGCCGCACCCGTGATGCGGAAATCCTCGCCTACGAGGAAATCCTCGTCGAGCACGGCACCGTGCTGATAGAGTCCCGCGCGCGGCTCATTTCGGAACTCGCCCCGCTTGCCGCCGAGGCGCAGCGTGCGGTCAGCGGCAAGGATGAGCCACTCACACTCAACTATCTTCCAGCCAGTGGCGCGGATCTCCGCGAATCCATGCTGCAAGCCCGCGAGCGCGAGACCCGCCTGCGCCAGTCCGTCGTCGGACCGCACCGCGACGAACTCGATCTCCGCCTCCACGGCATGCCCGCCGCCGAGTTTGCCAGCGAGGGCCAACAGCGCACCCTCGCCCTCGCCCTCAAGCTCGCCCAAGGAAAATTGTTAGAGCAGCGCGGTGGCAAACTCCCGATCTATCTGATGGACGATATCTTCGGCGAGCTCGATCCCAGCCGCCGTAACGCCCTGATGCACCACCTCCCTCCCCTCGCCCAGAAATGGATCACCACTACCCACCTCGACTGGCTCAGGGAAACACCGGAGCTGGAAGCCATTGTCCGCTTCCGGGTGAAAGACGGCGGCGTCGCCGGATGACGGGTTTCGTGTAAACTTCAAACTGGCGGATTTCAGCTAACGGGCGGGGACGTCGCGCGGGTCCTGACAATTGCTTCAGCCAGCGACGATCACAGACCGCCGCTCCAGAAATGATCAGTCTTTGATGCCTGCGTTGAGCAGTAGGATGCGGCGCATTTCACGGATGGCCTGAGGATCATCAAAGGCACCGTGATTATCGGGGACGATGACTTCGGACTGCGCACCCGCCAAATGAGAGCTCCAGTAAGGCACCACCCCATCGCTGCTGTTCGGCGTATCGCCACGGCCGCGGTCACCGATGATGGAATGATAGGGAACGGTGATGGGGACTTGATCCAACGCCTTGTAGAGTGGATTGGACGGGGAAAGCCCGGCGACGCTGGTGAGTTGGCCGCGTTGGATGAGGTTGCCCGGGAGATCGATGAACGCGCTGGTAATGGTGCTGGGAAGTTTCACCAGCTTGATGAACCACGCCGTAAGCGACAAGTCCGCGAGGCCACTGCCGCGATGGGGCGTGCAAATATAGATTTCACGGCCGATCGTCGGATCGGCGGAGAACAACAGACCGCGCTTCGGCAGACTGTCGGCGGGAAGTTTTGCGTAAAGTTGATCGGAATCCGCTCCCAGTTGCTCATTCCAAATCGTCCGGCCTGGGTTGATGACCTGCATTCTTGAGAGGAGTCCGCCCATGCTGTGGCCGATGACCACCATCTTTTTTGACGGACCGACGGTCTTCTCCAGCGCACTCAGTTCTTCACGCAAGCGCATCGAGGAATAGCTGATAGGCCAGCCGGTCGGATAATAAAACAGCATGAACTGGTATTTCCCGCGCAGTTTTGGATCGGCGCGGAGATCGTTGATCACATCCTTCCACATCCGCGGGTGTGACTTGAGCCCATGGACAAGCAGAATCGGGATGCGCTGCGGATCGAAGGGTTCGAGCAGGATCAACTTGGAATCCAAGGCCCCCGGATGAATCAATCCGGAAAGCGCCACGGTGAACTCGTTGATGTCATTCGTTTGCTCGACGATGGGCGCAGTGAAATCGGCGGCCAGCGGATATTCCGTAGCTCCGAGCTTCACGCGTGAAAGGTAGGTGGGATCATAGCCGGTGATCGACACCTTGCGGGCAGCACCCGCTCCGGCAGGAGCGCTGAAATCCATCACAGCGGTGATCGGCTCCAAATAGCCGCGGGTGGTGACGAAGCGCTGCATCTTCGGATCAGTCGGGCGTTTCCACTTCGGAGCACAAGGGGCACCGACGCCCTCCTCGGTATGCCAGTTCGCGCAGAGGATATGTTTCACCTCCCGCGCCGGCTTCGCGGATTCAAGCCTGGCCAGCGGATAGATCCCCGGCTTCTGGTCGATACCGGCGGTCACCTGATAGCTGAAGCCCGCGTAACTGAAGGTTTTCTCAGGCTTGTATTTCTCACCGATGAAATTGGCGGCCACCTCCTCGGTGGCCCGGGTGATGATGCGGAGGGCATGCTTTTGATCCTCTCCCAGGTGGTCGACGCTGGTGACGGATCCGCCGTCAGTATCGAGCTGGCTCCACGCGATTTCCGCCGCACGGAGCTGATAGACCGCAGCGATTTGATCGTCCGTGTGAATGCCGTTCGCGCGTTTCATCAGGACATCAGCATCCCGCAGGGTGGTGCCGCGGAGTTCGACGGACGCTTTGTTTTCCTGCGGCAGATAGGTGCCACAAGAGCCGAGTAGAGCAACCACTGCGATGGGGGTGAGACAAGCGCTTGAGAATTTCGCGGACATGATGGCGTGCGGTGGTTGGAAGCTGGGTGAAGAGGGATCAATAAAAGCTGAACCAATTGCGCTTCACCTTCGGAAACAGATCGATGTTAGAGGCTTCCATCAGTTGATGGGACCATTCATCGCAGATTTGTTCATTTGGAGCGGCGCTGGTTTTCTTTTCCGCATCCATCACCCTGATTTCCGGGCCACGGCGGTCGGCTGCGGTGGAGACGAGCTTGCCGGTGGATGCGTCCCTGACGCGGGCCTCGAAGGCGCACATCGGCAAGCCGGTAATGAGGTTCGAGACATTTCCGTTAGTGAGAGGATCAGACACGGTCTTAGCAGCCGTTGGATCGAAGCGAACTTCCGTCAGCGCCACTTCCAGAATCAGGGTGCCGGGGCGGCTCGTATCCGAGGTTTTGTAGAAAACACAGACCGGCGAGGAAAACGCCTTGCCCAGGGATTTGTTCCAGTAGCTGGCTAAAGCGGCGACGCGCCGGGTGTAGGTCCGCTTGTCCGGCACGAACGGGCTTTTGCTTTCCTCCCACTGGTCGGTCTTGAGAAACGCCGTCGTCACCGGGCGGACGACGATGTATTTGTATTTCGTAATCTCCACTTTCGGGTCCCGCCACGCGTGTTGGAATGGCAACCGGCCGACCTTGTGGGTGGTGTCGGTGCCGGTGGATTTCAGGAAACTCGTCGGCTGCGGGCCGGTCACGGATTTATCCAATCCGCAACCACTCAGACCGAAGGCGAGCAGGGCGGAAACGGTGAACGAGGCAATCGCGGGAAATTTCATAATGGAGCAAAGGCAGTTCTGTGGTATGCCAGTCCCGCCACACCCGCAAGCGGGTTTGTCGGGCGAGCCTTGCCAACCTGTGCGCCGTCGTGCAGCGCTGGGTCTTCGAAAGCGAGGCGACGCGCCGCATCCGCCGACAATTTCCTTGTGGTCGAATCCTGCGGGTGATGGAATCCAAGCTTTATTCCTCCCATGAAAACACGACTTGTTTCGAAGTTCCTTGTCGTTTCGGCGATCGCTTTTTCAGGTAGCGCCCAGGCCGGATTTCACCTGTTCGATATCCAAGAGGTATTCAGCAATTCGGATGGCTCGGTACTGTTCATCGAACTTTTCACCGCTGCAGGCGGGCAGCAATTTCTGGGCGGTCATACGTTGACGTTTCAAATCAATCTCGCGATTCAAAACACCCTGAATCTTACACAACTGCCGGCCGACACCATGAACAAGAGCTTCCTGGTCGGCACGGCGAATCTCGCCACGCTCTACGGAGTGACTCCCGACTTCGTCATCCCGGCGAATTTTTTCACGGCAGGAGCTAACAATTTCATCGAATTTGGACCAACCATCGATCGAGTGAACCTAACATTGCTCCCCACCAACGGGACGTCGTCGTTGAACGGCCAGATCGCCAATCCAGGGGAAACCTCGGCCGCCACTTCCGTCAATACCTTCGCGACACCGACCAATTTCGCAGGAGCCACCGCCGTCATTCCGGAACCGTGTGGAGCCCTCATCGCCGCACTGACCGCAGGCTTGAGCACTCTCCGCCGAAACCGTCCCACGCGCCTTGCAGAACCATGAAAATCGATTTGTGAAGCAGATTCTTTTTTATGTTTTCGGTTGCGGGAGACCGGCCTCTGGTTACTCTGCCAGTGACTGCTGTGTACGACTATTTTGGTAGCTGGCCCGAACCGATATGATTGAACCGGGGTCATCATCCAACGGACGATGTCACGCCTTTTCAGGAAGACGGAAATCCGCCGGACGACCCCACCTATTGAGTTTACGGAACGTGGCTCACAGCGCCAAGGACGGCACAGCGGTTTTCTTTTTTCAAGGCTAGGCGGGGACTGCATCGTAGTCCTTGCCTCACCGCGGCGGGCGGGACATCGTCCCGGACGTGATGCGATTTGCAGTGCTGGGAAGCGGGAGTGGAGGAAATGCGGCGATCGTCGAATGCGGTGGGCTGCGGTTGATGATCGATGCGGGATTGAGCGCGAAACAGCTCACCGTGCGGCTCCAACAGATCGGAATCGATCCGGCGTCACTGGACGGGATCCTT
>JBBQDJ010000026.1:0-14948 GCA_038319595.1 Verrucomicrobiales bacterium | reverse complement strand
GCCACGGTGTTGCTGCTCCGGGAAGCGAAGATCCCCGCGCGCTATGCCACCGGCTATATGGTGCTGGAACGGGATGTGAAGCGCGACGAATTCGTGATCCGCGGGACTCATGGCCATGCTTGGTGCCGGGTCTGGGACGATGAAAAAAAACTTTGGCTCGATCTCGACACGACCCCGCCGAGTTGGACCTCCCTGCTGGCGGCGTTGAATCCATCCACCCAACCTTTCAATGACACCTTGAAGCGGCTTCGCGAAGATTTCTTCCTGTGGCGAAACCAACCAGCCAACCGACTCGGCGCGACACTGGTCATGACCGCCGTGTTCCTTGCCGTCGCGATTTTTGTGATCAAACGTCTTTGGAAAACGCGGAAACGGTTGGAAGAAGCCAAACGTTCTAACAGCTATCTGGGAACGGTTCGCAGAACGCCGCTCAACTCGCTGGAAAAACAGGTGGAGAAACGGCTTGGTCCCCGTCCGTTAGGAAGACCGTTCGCCCAATGGATTTCGCTACTGAAACCCTCGTTCGCCGATTCCAAGATCCTCGAGGAAGCCGTTGATCTCCACCAACGGATGCGCTTCGATCCCGTGCCGCTTGAACCAGGCGCCGAGACCCGCTTGGAGGAGCTCGCGAAGGATATCGAAACCACCCTCAATCGCAGCCCACGGTGAATACCACCGACGCGGCGGACAATACACGCCGCAAACGGCTTGTGTTGATTACCCCTAACGGGTGATTGAAACTGAATCGATGGTGCCTGTGGTCGAAATAGGGGGCATGAGAACTCTAACTATAACCAACACTTAGGGGTTGCACGGCACTAGCCAATTGGTCGGATCACTTCGCGGCAACCACGACGTAATACTTGCTCATGCCGAGTTCCTTCACCTGATCGATCTGAACTCATTGCCCCCCCTCCCTGTCAATACTCGGTTGAAAATCGCGTGGTTTGGTTTGAGCCAAAGGGCCGCGCACAAGGCCATAGAGACCAAATCCGCCCAATACCGTCCAACTGAAGCCGATGACGTGCATGAGGATGAAGGATTTGATTTCAGTCCTCATCAGAAACGCATACGGATTCGCACCGGGCGAATGCAGGACCTCGACCCGCTCGCCCTCGCCGAGCGGGTAATGCCCTGAATCAGGACCGGGCTCCATGTTGGTCGATGTTTCGGTTTTTCCGTTCGCGACGAATTGATAGGTGTAAGTGAGTCCCCTGTCATGGCCGACGCGCTCCACCGATACCACCCGGCCTTCCGCGCGCGGCCACGACTTCGATCGATGAAGGATCCAGTCGATTCGAATCGCGCAGGTGGAAATAAGAAGACCGCCCGCGAGAAAAAACATCACAAGGAATCCCGCGATGCGGCGGTCATTCCGGATGCCGTCACCCGCAACGGTCTCCACTTTTTTGAACATCCACAGATGCTTCCCCACGGCGAGGAGATGAACAAGTAGACTTGTTCACTTCGCGGCGGCGACCACGGCATCCTTGGTGATGCCGAGTTCCTTGAACACAACGTCGCCCGGAGCGCTCATGCCGAAGCGGTCGATGCCGATCGCCTTGCCTTCGGTGCCAATGTATTTCCACCAAAGGTCGGTGACACCGGCCTCGATGGAAACGCGCTTGGTGCAGGCTTTCGGCAGCACGCTTTCGCGATACTCGGCGCTCTGACGCTCGAAGCGCTCGAAGCACGGCATGGAAACGACGCGCACGCCATCGCCGAGTTCAGCGGCGGCAGCCATCGCATGCTGAAGCTCCGATCCGCTTCCTAGCAGAATCGTCGTGAGCGCACCGGTTTCCTTCTTCGCGATGTACCCACCGCGCAGCACGCCATCGCGGCGAACGTCAACGGATAGATCGTTCATCAACGGGATCGCCTGACGAGTTAGAATCAAGGCCGTCGGCCCGTCGGTCCGGGACATCGCTGCGACGAAGGCACCGGCGGTCTCCTCCGCATCGCCCGGGCGGACGACGTCGAGATTCGGGATGACGCGCAGGCCACTAACGGTTTCCACCGGTTGGTGGGTCGGGCCATCCTCACCGACGCCGACGGAGTCGTGGGTGAAAATGTAGGTGACGGGAAGATGCGACAAAGCAGCAAGCCGGATGGAACCGCGCAGGTAGTCGGCGAAGACCAGGAAGGTCGCGCCGCTTGCGCGGAAAATGCCGTCGTAGGCGATGCCATTGCAGATCGCACCCATTGCATGCTCACGGATGCCGAACCAGATGTTGCGGCCCAGCGGATTGGCGGTGGAGTAGTCGCCGCCGTCCTTGAGGTAGTTTTTGGTCGATCCGAAAAGGTCGGCGCTGCCGGTGAGGAGTTGCGGGATCTCCTTGGCCACCGCATTGATGATCGTAGCTCCGGCGGAACGGGTCGCATCCTTGTAATCGACGGCGAAGGCCGGGATTTTCGTGATGAGGTCGAGCGGCACAGTATTCGCGACACCGGCGGTGAGCTCGGCGGCGAGGGCCGGATTTGCCATGGCCCAGGCGTCGTAGGTCGCCTGCCATTTTTCAAACTCGACCTTGGATGCGGCCTTTTTCGCGGCAAAAAATGCCTGCGTTTCCGCGGAAACGTAGAAATGCTCGTCGGCGGGCAATCCGAGTCCGGCGCGGGCTCCTTCGATGAATTTCGCACCGCCTTCGCCATGGCCCTTCGCAGTGCCGGCGACCTCGGGGATGCCTTTTGCGATCAGGGTTTTCGCGATGATGACCTTCGGCCTGCCATTTTTGTCGGACTTAGCTTTGGCAAGCGCTGCCGCGATGGCCTCGATGTTCTGACCATCGATGGTGACCGCATCCCAGCACTGCGAGGTGAAATATCTCTCCGCATCCTCGCCCTGCGTTAGGTCCGCCATGGCGTCGAGGGTGACGTCGTTGGAGTCATAGATGAGGATCAGATTATCGAGTCCGTTGTGACCGGCGAAGGCGATGGACTCTTTCGCGACCCCTTCCTGGAGGCAGCCGTCGCCGTGGATGGCGATGATGTGCTGGTCGAAAATCGTATGCTCCGTGGTGTTGAAGCGGGCGGCGGCGCGCTTGCCGGAGAGTGCGTAGCCCACGGCATTTCCCACCCCTTGTCCGAGCGGTCCGGTGGTCGCCTCGACGCCAGGAGTTTCATGAAATTCCGGATGACCGGGAGTGATCGAATGCAAGGCGCGGAAATGTTTTACATCGTCACGGGAAACCGCGTAGCCGGAGAGGTGGAGCCAGCCGTAAAGGAACATCGAGCCATGTCCCGCCGAGAGAACGAAACGGTCGCGGTTCAGCCATTTCGGCGCATCCGGGTAATAGCGCATGGACTCGCCGAACAACACGGCTCCGATCTCGGCGCAGCCAAGCGGAAGGCCAAGGTGGCCGGAGTTGCAGGCGTGGACGGCATCCATGGCGAGGCCACGGGCTTCATTGGCAGCTTGTGCTAGCAGGGTCGTATTCATGAGAGGCAGGGTCCGCGGTTGGATGGAGGGGGCGGAGAGGCGCAACCCTAGAAATCTTGCCCCGATTGACAAGCCACCATTCGGGGTAATGAGCCGGGATTCCACGAATGCCGCTCATTTCCCGCATGATTCCGCAACTTGCGACATTTTTGCCAAAAAAACCTTGCAACAGCCCGGCCGGTGAGCTTCTTTTCCGCCCGCGACCGCAATGCACGACCCGTTCGTCTATCGGTTAGGACTCCAGGTTTTCATCCTGGCAAGAAGGGTTCGACTCCCTTACGGGTCGCCATTTTCAAGCCTCCGCTCCGGCGGGGGCTTTTTGATTTACGAACCGGCCGTTATTTCGTTTTTCAATCCGGGAAACCCCATCGTGACCGCCCTTCAAAAAGCCGAAGCCCTTCGCGTCCGAAAAAGCGGTCTGCCCATCGCCGTGCTAACGGCCTACGACTACCCCACCGCCCGCCTGCTCGACGACGGCGGTGTCGATGTCCTGCTGGTCGGCGATTCGCTCGGCATGGTCGTTCTCGGATTTGCAAATACGACCTACGTCACGCTGGACCACATGCTCCACCACGTGGCCGCTGTCGCCCGCGCCAAGCCGCGCGCCCTCGTCGTCGGCGACCTGCCGATCCATACCTACGACACCCCCAAGCAAGCTCTCGAAACCGCCAGCCGCCTCGTCGCCGCCGGGGCCGAGGCCGTGAAACTCGAAGGTGGCATCCGTCAGGCGGAAAAAGTCCGTGCCATCACCGAGGCCGGCATTCCCGTGATGGGTCACCTCGGCATGCTCCCCCAGCGCGTCATCGAGGAGGGTGGCTATCGCAAAAAGGGCAAAACTCCCGAGCAGACCGAAGCGCTCCGGGAAGGTGCTCAGGCCATCATCGACGCCGGGGTTTTTGCCATCGTGATGGAATCCATCGTTCCCGATGCAGCGCGGTTTCTCACAGCATCGCTCTCGGTTCCCACCATCGGCATCGGTTGCGGCGAACGCACCTGCGATGGTGAAGTCGCCGTCATTACCGATCTGCTGGGCTCGTTTCCGTGGTTCGTTCCGCCTTTTGCAAAACCCGAAGCGAACGTGGCGGAAATGACCCGTGAAGCTGTCGCCCGCTACATGTTGCGGGTTCACGGAGCCTAGAATGTGCTCCGACTGTCTCAGTCGGATCTTGCACCCCTCCTCCCGACTGAGACAGTCGGGACACCTATAAAACCGCACCTTGCTGCTCTACCTCCACATTCCGTTCTGCCACCGCGTCTGCCCTTACTGCTCGTTTTACAAGCACACGCCCGGCGCCACTTCCATCGGCAGTTTCGTCGATGCACTGGCAGTGGAAACCCGGAGCCGACTGATAGAACAGCCACGCACGATCTACCTCGGTGGCGGCACGCCCAGCATGCTCTCACCCGGCCATCTATCACGCTTGTTCGCGGCACTGCATGAGAAGATCGATTTTTCGAAACTCGACGAAGTCACGATGGAGGCCAACCCCGCCACCTTCGATGCGACAAAAGCCGAACTCTTCCGCGATCTCGGCGTGACACGGGTTTCGTTAGGCATCCAGTCGTTCACCCCTCATGTCTTGGAAATCCTCGGCCGCGAGCACTCCGTCGCGCAAGCCAGCGAATCCATCGGCATTCTCCGCGAGGCAGGCATCCCCTCGATCAACATCGACCTAATGTTCTCCATCCCCGGTCAATCGAAGGACGATTGGCAGCAAACGCTGGAACACGCGATCTCGTTAGAGCCGGATCACCTCTCCGCCTACAACCTCACCTACGAGGAAGACACCGCCTTTTTTGAATCTCTCCGCCGCGGCGAAATGCGCGAGAACGAGGACCACGACGCCGAGTTCTTCCACCTCGCCGACGAACTACTCACCACCGCTGGTTTCGATCACTACGAAACGTCGAACTACGCCAAGCCCGGCCACCACTCCACCCACAACCAAGGCTACTGGCGCGGCGAGGACTACCTCGGCCTCGGCCCCTCCGCTGTTTCCACGCTCGACGGCATCCGCTGGAAAAACGTGGCCGACACCGCCCGCTACACCGCGCAGGTCCAGTCCATCGGCAACGCGCTCACTGAATCTGAAACCCTCGACGCCGAGGCAAAACGATTAGAACGGATTGCCCTCGGCCTGCGCACCAAGGACGGCATTTCACTCGATCTCCTGAGCCCGGACGCCATCGCCCGCGCCCAAAATCTAGCAGACGAAGGCCTCGCCCGCATCGACGGCGACCAACTCATCCTGATCCACCACGGCCGCGCGCTGGTAGATCCCATCGCGGCGGAGTTGGTATAATTGGAGCGCGGAATAAATTCCGCGCTCCAGTTCACTCCGGCCAGGCGATCACAAACCGATCGCTCGTTCCCCAGACCGGGTTTGTCGGATCCAGCAGGTTTTTTCCAGCCATCATCACGTGACCATCCTTGTCGATCGGCATCGATGTCACGCTGTTATCCATTTTAAGAATGACCGCCTTACCATCAAATTTCTTGGGATCAAATCGATCGGTTCCGGGTATTAAGGGCGTAACAATGAGCGGTCGGGACGGGTTGCCTTTGGAAGACAGCCCTGCCAGATAGGCGAAACCACACTCTCCTTTTTTCAATGCCTCCCCTTGAGTGACCACACCATCAGGTTTCCGAGTTCCAGCGATTTTCGCGTAAAACATCACCTCACTTTGTGCGATCCCACCGGCTAACAGCTGCCTGAAGAAATCATTTGATGTTTTGGTGCCGAGATTCAGACGGGTCGGGACACTCGCCTGAACCGCCGCAATCGTCGTAGCATCCGGGAATTTCCCATACTCCGCATCGAATTCGAATAATGCCAACCCGATCTGTCGGGCGTTGTTCACCGCTTCGGTTTGGTCCGCTTTTTTGGGACAGCGAATCACCATCGGCGCAGTCAGGCCGGCTAAAACGAGCAAGGCAAGCACACCACCGATCCAGATCGTCACCGAACGGAAGGGAGACCGCTGCGGGATCACAATGGGAGTGTCGGATTCTAACGTTTCTGACGAGTTGGGTTTCATGGTTTTTGGTTTTGGTTGAGTTTGGAAGTTACTCCGACCGCCACGTGAACGCCAGATCTTACGATTCCTTCACGCATTTTTCACAAAGTGCGATGATGAAAGATGTCTCATCATCCGCCGCGCCTCGGATTCATTCTCGCGAAATAAATTTCGCGCTCCAGTTGGATCCAGGCGGGATGAATCCCGCGGTCCGGTTAGTCTTGACCGATGACTTCGGTTAGCAATCCGATCATTGCCTGGGCGGCTTGTCTGCCGGTTTCTAGCACCTCGTGATGGTCGAGATGGGCAGCGGTGATGCCGGCCGCCCAGTTTGTTAGACAAGAGAAGGCGACCACGCGCAGGCCGAGCGAGCGGGCCTGAATGGTTTCCAACACGGTGCTCATGCCCACGGCATCCGCGCCGATCGCGGCGAGCATGCGGATCTCGGCCGGAGTTTCATATTGAGGGCCGCGCAGGCCGGCATAGACGCCCTCGTGGAGAGGCATGCCGGAGGATTCCGCAGCGAGGCGGAATTCGGCACGCCACTCGGCATCGTAGGCGACGGAGAGGTCGATGAAGTTCGCACCTTCGAGCGGCGAAGTGCCGGTTAGATTGAGGTGATCGCTGAGCATCATCCAGGTTCCGGGTGCGAAACCGGGATTGAGGGTGCCGGCCGCGTTGGTGAGGATGAGCTTTTGAATCCCCTGCTCCGCCATCCAGCGCACACCGGCGGTGACGAGGCGAGGTCCGTGGCCCTCGTAAAGGTGCACGCGGCCTTTCATCAGGACGACAGAGGTTCCCGCCAATTTCCCGAAGACGAATTTCCCCGCATGACCCGGCACCGAGGAGGCGGGTAAGCCGGCCTCGGCGAATGAAACCTCATGCTCGACGACCACGGCATCCGCCAAGGGTCCCAATCCAGATCCTAATACGATTCCAATCATGACAAGAGCATACGGCTTGATTGCAAAGAGGGAACCGCAAAGACGCGGAGGGCAATGCAGGGATGGCGAGATTGATCCGACGGCACAGGAGTGGAAATATGGATAGGATTACGACATCCTCTTTCCGCGAGCGAAGAAGGGACAATAAGGTCCCTGCTCCTTATCGGTTCATCAGCTCCTCGATTTCGTCAGCCTCGATCGGGATCTTGCCCATGAGGTCGAAGTTCGTTTTCTCGCCGATCACCAAATCGTTCTCAATCCGCACACCCATGTTTTCCTCTCGGATGTAGATACCGGGCTCGATGGTGAAGACCATGCCTTCCGCGAACGGTTGGTGCGGCGGAAAGACATCGTGGACGTCGAGTCCCATGGGGTGCGAGGTGCCGTGCATGAAATACTTTTTCACGAGGGCCTTGTCCGGTCCTTGCTCGCGGGCCTCCTTGGCGGTGAAGAGACCGAGGTTGACGAGCTCTCGCTCCATCAGCTCGATGACTTGCTTCTGGTATTCCATCGGCGTGTTGCCAGGGCGGAGAATGTCGTTGGCACCGCGGAAGACGCTGAGAACTGCGTTGTAAACATCGCGCTGGCGCTTGGTAAATTTCCCGTTCACGGGCACGGTGCGGGTCAGGTCCGAAGCCCATCCGGCATACTCGGCGGCGACATCTAGCAGGACCATGTCCCCATCTTGGCAGACCTTGTCGTTTTCCACATAGTGAAGGACGCAGGCGTTTTTCCCGGTGCCGATGATCGGCGCGTAGGCAAAGCCCCGCGAGCCGCGGCGGATGAACTCGTGAAGGAGCTCAGCCTCGATTTCCCACTCGCCGACGCCGGGCTTGATGAATCCCAGCAAGCGCCGGAAACCCGCTTCGGTGATGTCGCAGGCCTGCTGAATGATCCTGACTTCCTCCTTGTCTTTGATCATCCGCAGGCGGTGGAGCAACGGAGCAAGCCGCTCGTAGCGATGCAACGGGTAGCGGGCCTGGCATTCTTTGATGAAACGGGCGTTGCGGGTTTCCACGACGGTGCTGGCGCGGAGGTGCTCATTGGTGGCCAAATAGACATGATCCATTTGCGGGACCATGCGGTGGAGGAATCCATCGAAGGTGTTTTCCCACTCGACCCGCTCGATGCCACTGTTGGCACGGGCCTGATCCTTGGTGAGTTTCTCGCCTTCCCAGATCGCCATCAATTCGCTCGTTTCCTTGACGAAAAGGATCTCCCGCTCTTTCGGATCGCCGGCGTCCGGCATGAGGACGAGAACGGTTTCTTCCTGATCGATTCCGGTCAAATAGAACAGGTCGCTGTTCTGCTTGAACTGCATCGTCCCATCCGCACCGGTGGGGTAAATATCGTTGGCATGGACGATGACCATGCTTTTGGGTTTCAAAAGGCCGCGCAGGTTTTCACGGTTGTGGATAAAGAGGTCGGGTGAAATCGGTTCGTAGCGCACATGAGGACTTCAAGGTATCCCCCGCCGCAGGGCAATCCAGATTTTGAAGGAATTTCAATGATTCTCACCGGGAGCCTACCGCAAGAGGGAATCATCCAGAGAAAACGCCGCCAACCGGCCTCTGGCGAGCGTGGATTCGATCCGCGCCCGGGCCAGTTCCTTGCCCAGCCGCACGGCTCTCGCGTCCCAGGTCTCAAGGCTTCCTGGCCCACGATCTCACCGCTGAAACGCTCCATTTGCGGGAAACCGACCCGCATCGATCGGCACCCATCGGATAAATGCAAAGTGCATGATCGTGGTGGGAGGCTGATGCAAAAACGAAACCCGCGATGCTGAGGGGAACCGCAAATTCGCTATTTCACAGGAATTCGGTGATGGCACTGCAACTGCACAGGAACGGGAGCCTTTTCCACTACCGCATGAACCTCCGCCAGGACCACTGCCACCGAACCGGCATCGGCCGCCTTGTCATCCCCGAGAAACCCACAGGACATCCCGGCGTGACTTTCCACTAATCCATGCCAGCCCCCATCCCCATCAAACAAGTCCCGGCAGCGGAATCACTGGCGACGATTTCAAATGTCTTGCTCAGCGCGTTGATCATTTCAGCCCTGTTCTTCGGGCGGGAGATTCTTGTTCCCTTGGCGCTTTCGGCCCTGCTGACCTTCATGCTCGCGCCGTTGGTGACGAAGCTGCAACGCTGGCTGGGGCGGGTGGGAGCGGTGTTGTTCGTGGTGCTGATGATGGTCCTGGCCACCGGTGCGGTGGGGTGGGTGCTGACGCGGCAGGTGGTCGACCTGGCCAACCAACTTCCTAACTACAAGGAAAACATCCAAACGAAACTACGATCCATCCAGATGAACCGCGAGGGGGCGTTTTCTAAAATTTCCCGGACCTTGGATGAGCTGAAAAAGGATCTACCCGGTGGCGACAACAACTCGTCTCTCCTGATGACGGACGCCGCGAAACAAGATACCCAGAAGGCGATTCCGGTAGAAGTGGTCAGCGGTAGGGATGAGCGGCTGAAGTTCGTCCAGGTGGTGCTGGCACCAGTGCTGGGGCCCTTGGGCACTGCGGCACTGGTTCTATTGCTGCTGGTGTTCATGCTGCTTCAGCGGGAGGATCTGCGCAACCGGCTGATCCGGCTCATCGGCCAGGGACGCATCAGCGCGACCACCAGCGCGATGGACGATGCCGGGTCACGCGTGTCGAAATACCTGCTGATGCAACTCGTGGTCAACGTGACCTACGGCATCCCCGTGGCAGTGGGACTGTTTTTCATCGGCGTGCCCAACGCGCTGCTGTGGGGCGCGCTCTCGGCCGTGCTGCGTTTCATCCCCTATCTGGGACCGTGGATCGCGGCTGCCTTTCCCATCGTGCTGTCACTCGCCGTCTCACCGGATTGGATGGCACCTGCTCTAACAATCGGCTTGTTCGTCGGGCTCGAATTGTTCAGCAACAACGTGATGGAACCCTGGCTGTACGGATCCAGTACCGGCGTATCCCCCATCGCGTTGATCGTCGCTGCCTTGTTCTGGACGCTTCTCTGGGGACCGGTGGGACTGGTGCTTGCGACTCCTCTAACGGTCTGCATGGTGGTGATGGGTCGGTATATCCCGAAACTGGCGTTCTTGAGTATCATCCTGAGCGACGAGGAGGCACTAACACCCATGCAAGAATGTTATCACCGGTTGCAGCGGGCCGGTGAGCACGACGAAATGGAATTTGTGGACGCCTATTTGAAATCCAATCCACCTGAGGCCTTGTTTGACTCAGTCCTCATCCCCGTGATCATCGCGGCGGAAACGGACCACCGGCTGGATTTGCTGGACGCCAAACAACTGGAGTTCGTGAAGCGGGGCCTGTGGGCGATGTTAGAGGAACTGGAAATCGGCATGGACGTGGCGGAACCGGCAGCAGACGACCGCGATCTCCTCGTCGGTTGCGTTCCCGCCAAAGCGGAACGGGATGAACTGGCGGGAGAGATGTTCGCGCGGCTTCTGCGTCACATGGACTTCACCGCGGCCAATGCCTCCTCGGTGCTGACGGCGGTCGAACGGGTCGCTTGGGTCAGGAAAAACGCCCCGAAGGTGGTGTGCGTCTCGGCGGCCCCACCAACCACGATCATCCACTGCCGCTACCTCTGCTCGAAACTCCGGGCTGCGTTTCCCGACTTGAAAATCCTCGTCGGCATTTGGGGCGCTGAAAAACGCTCGGACGACGCGAATCTAGCCCTCAAACAATCCGGTGCTGACGAAGTCGTAACGACCTTGGCGGACGCCGCCGCCTGGGTGGAGTCCCAAGTGAGCGCGATCGAAGACCACCCGCCGATGGAACCGGCGGATCCATAGTCGCGATTTGCAATGGTTTCGATTGCAAATCCGCGAAGATCTCCTGCAAAACGTCCCTTAAAGGCACCCACAAACGTCTGAATTTCAATCACTTGGTAGCTCACATCGTGTCGGCACGCTGCTTGCAAAACGAGTTTCACCATGAAAACCCGTCGCATCGCTACAACCTCCAAAACCACCCGCCGCCTTTACCCATCCGGAAAGGTGGGCTGGATTCTGCTGTGGCTCATCGGCATCCCGGTGCCGGTGCTTCTCGGATTGTTCCTGATCCGTGGTTGCACGTGAGCTCCATCCCGGCAACTAATCGACCTGCATCCTAGCTATGAAATTCAAAGTCTTCTGCGAGCTCGATTACACACTTCAAGATCCCGCCACTTTCCTGTTCGCCTTGAAATGCATCGAGACGCCGGGGCAACAGATCCTCAGCGAGTCGATGGATTTGGATCCGTTTGTCGAGGTCGAGGACTTCACCATCGGCACCGGCATGAATCGCTTCTCACGGTTGAAAACTCTCAACCCCGGCACGCTCATGGTTTTCTATTAGGCTGAGGTGGTGACTTCGACGGGAGTGGTTCCGACCCAGTCGTTGTTCGTCGATTCCCCGGGAGATCTGACGCCTGAGGCCATCACCTACCTGTTTCCCAGCCGCTATTGCCAGTCGGACAGACTCCGCCAGCAGGCGCAGGATTTGTTTGGCCATCTCACGAACACCTACGCCATCGCTTCGGCCGTCAGTGATTGGATCTTCGAGCACGTCGCTTACGTCAGCGGCAGCTCTGGGGAAACCTGCTCCGCCATCGATACCATGGAACAACGACAGGGCGTGTGCCGGGATTTCGCGCATCTGGCAATCGCGCTGTGCCGCTCGATGAACATTCCGGCACGCTATGCCACCTGCTACGCCTATCAGCTCCATCCACCAGATTTCCACGCGTGCTTCGAGGCGTTCATCAACGGCTGGTGGTATATTTTCGATCCCACCCGGCTCGCCCCGCTCAACGGCTTAGTGAGAATCGCCACCGGTCGCGATGCGGCGGATGCCGCGGTCTGCACGATCTTTGGAAATCCGGAATTGACGGGCAGCAGGGTCAACTGCGAGTCCTTGGACCCGGAGTTCACCGCCATCACGCGGGACAGCTTGGTCAGGCGACAGGAAGCCATCGCCCTGCTTTAATCCGAGATTGCCCATGAAAATTTTCGATACCCCGCCCGATTCATGGGAAAAAATCCATCTGATCCACGAGACCAGCTACACCTACTCGCAGCCGGTCGAGTTTCTCCCGCACCGCTTGGTGCTCCGCCCGCGCGAAGGCCATGACCTGCGGCTGGTTTCACTCAATCTAACGACCACGCCGCCGTCCGTCATCACTTGGAGCCGCGACATGTTGGACAACTCCATCGCCCACGCCGTGTTCGAGCACTCTGCCAACGCACTGCACATCCACAGCGAGTTCACGGTCAGCGTCCCACCCATGCGGAAGGAAGGACTGCCGCCAGTGTTCATCTCCCACCCCTCACAAATCGCCGGGATCGAGCAACTCGCCGCCACTCCCTACCTGCAATACATCTATCCGCCGGAAGTCGGTCGCTTGCGGCAATGGTTCACCGCCACCGGACTCGCACCAGCACCGGGACAAACCAGCGCCATCTTCGACGACATGGCCATCCTCATCCACCGCACCATCGCTTACAACCGCCGCGAGGAAGTCGGCGTCCAATCCCCTGCCGAGACGCTCCGCCTCCGCACCGGATCCTGCCGCGACATGGCCGTGCTGATGATCGAAACCAGCCGCTCGCTCGGCTACCCAGCCCGCTTTGTCAGCGGCTACCTGGAAAGCGCGAACTCCAAGGTCGGCCGTGGCTCCACCCACGCCTGGGCCGAAATCTATCTGCCGGAACGCGGCTGGACCGGCTTCGATCCGTCGATTGGCAAACGCGTCGGCCCCGGCCACATCGCCGTCGGCGTGAGCCACCACCCACGCGGTGTGATGCCGGTGACCGGTGGCTTCAACGGTCTATCAGGTGTCGGAAGTTCGCTGAAGGTGAGAATTACGACCCGGCGGTTCAGCGCAGGGGAAGCAGCAGATTAAAGTTCATACGGTCGCCATCCTCCACGGCAGCGTCCTTCTGAAACTCCCTTCATAATCTACCTGCTAGACACACCCGCCCCAAGAAATTCTCCTCAAAATCAGCGGCATGTGCCCCCTTGAAAAGAGTCGCCTACGATAGGGCCCGCTCAACCTCTCCTAAATCAACCGGAAATTGGCAAGACACGCTGTTTCACCATTTTCATTCTAGCAGCTTTCAAACATGACAATTCCTACCCGGCGGACTAAGAACTTCCAATGAGCGAAATTCGCACAGAAGTATCCTTTGCGAGCACAGCAATGACACCCCTCCCCTGTTTGGCTCTCCACTGTTAGAGATTCCGGACGCAAAAAGGGCGGCAGCGAATCTGCTACCGCCCTGAGGGTTGAATGTTGCGCATTGCCGATTACTTGACCCTGGACTTGGCCTTCGCAGCACCGGGTCGATGAGAGCGCAATTCCTTCAACTTCTCTTGCTGAGCAGGCGTTAGGACGGCTTTCATTTCCTCGGCTTGTGATTTCATCAACTCACGCAGGGCCGCCTTGTCCGCGTCCGTGAGATTTCCCCGGCCCTTGGACATGAACTCTTTGAACTGGGGGCGGTTCTTCTCAAAGATCGCCTTGATCTTGGCCTGCTGGTCGGCATCGAGTCCCAGCTTCTCGGTCATGAACTTCAGCTGGGCCCCCGGGTCCATGCGGCGTCCGCCTTCACGATGGCCTGCGCCTTCCGCGCGTTTCGGATGATCACCGGCGGGCTGGTCCCCCGCGAAGAGGGTGGTGGGGATAGCGAAGAGCGCAGCCAATGCGAGGCTCAAGGTGAAGGTATATCGTTTCATACGCCGATGAAACCACCTCTCCACCCGAAGAGTTGCGCGGAAGCCCGGTGAAGTGGTGGAAATACCAGTTGATGAACTGCCAGTCGAAACCGTTGCCAGCCCGGATTTCCGCTGGTGCCGACCACAGGTGGCGCAAATCCACTGGGACAGCCAACCGGTCGTCCGCCGGGTCGTCAAATGGGCGGCCAACGTCACCCGGGGCCGCCAAGATTTGGCACAAACACTCACGCCGGTAGCGCTTTGATGCGCCTGACTCGGGCTTTAATCCGCAACATATGGGTGTGGAGGTCGCCATTGGCTTCAGGTGTGAGCTTGCAAAGCGGCCTCACTTGCCGCGGACTCATCGCGGAGTTCGTCATGTTAGCAAATGGGGCAACCATGCCGGCGGCGCTTGCATTCCAACTCGGAAAGATTTTAAGGATAGAATTGGGGAGTCGTTGCGTAACAGGGGCTTGAGCAACGCGCGCTAGTCCCACGCCGGACATCTGGAGCCCGGTGCGCCAGCAACGCTCAGCCAACAACGAACTTACGAGAGAAAATCAATGAACAAGACAACTGACGATGTACAGGCCGTGGCGCAGCTCGGCGAAGCGAGGGATGCCGTGGTGAAAGAGCTGCGCAAGGCGATCATGGGCATGGAGGATGTCATCGATGAGATGTTGATCGCGATTTTCGCGCAGGGTCACTGCCTCCTTGTCGGCGTGCCCGGCTTGGCGAAAACACTTTTGGTGAGCACGCTCGCGAAGACCCTTTACCTGTCCTTCAAGCGCATCCAGTTCACCCCGGACCTGATGCCTTCGGACATCACTGGCACCGAATTACT
>JBBQDJ010000025.1:0-15369 GCA_038319595.1 Verrucomicrobiales bacterium | reverse complement strand
GCCACCGCAGACAGTATGAAATCCACACAGCCAAACCATCCATGAAAACAAGCTTCACCATCCTAACAACCCTAATGCTTGCGCCGTTCGCCGGCCTGGCCGCCGCAGAATCACCCAAACTCAACGTCCTCTTCATCGCCGTGGACGACCTCAACGACTTCCCCGCCTTCGCCAAGCGCTATCCCGATGCTAAAACGCCCCACATGGATCAACTCGCCAAGCGTGGCATGGTATTCACCAGGGCGCACTGCCAGTTCCCCCTCTGCGGTCCCTCCCGCGCCAGCGTGATGTCGGGATTGCTGCCGTCCACACTGGGCTACAACGATCACATGAAAGACGAAGCCATGGAAAAACGGGCAACAGATCTGGGCACTGACCTGCTGCACACCTACTTTGCCAAACAAGGCTCAGACATCCTGATCTCGGGGGAAATTGGATGACCTCAAGGGAACGTATTTGAGGCGCAGATTGGTGCCGGGGTAGTGGGTTTCGGTGGCGTTGAGTTCTTCGCAGAGTTTGGCGACGACGCTGTCGTGGATGGGATTGGCTTGGCCGTGAAGTTCGACGCGTAGCTCACCTGCGGCGGGATCGGGGCGGAGGTTGATGGCGGTTTGCATGAGTCCTCGCACGAAGCTGCGAGCGTCGTCGCTGCGACGCAGGGTTTCGCGGGCGAGCTGGACGAGCGCGGTTTCGCTGCGGTAGGCGATGAGTTTGATGGTGTCGATGAACTGCTTGCGCCCGCCGCGCAGTTGGTGGAAGCGCTGATCGGGTGGGAGGTCTTTGAGCTCGATGTGATGGGGGGTGGCTTTGCGCTGGGTTTTGAGGGCGTCGAGGGCGGTTTGTTGTTGTTGGAGTTGGGCGAGGGTTTCTCCTTTGCGGGCTTCGTGGCGGGCGGCGGCGGTGGGGGTGTTTTCGACGGATTGAAGGATGTGGGCGGTGAAGGCGGCGCGTTGGCGGGTGAGCTTGCCGGCGGCGCTGCGAACTTGGCTGTCGAGGGCGCGCCAGGCGGGATTGACGAGGCGGGTGGTATCGGGAAGTGGGCTGGTCCCTTGCTCGACTAGGCGGTCCAATCCGTAGTGTTGGCGCATGTATTTGAAGAAGTTTTCCTGATGCCATCTGGCGAACATGGCGGCGGCGGCGGTGGTGATTTCACTGCGATAATCGGTGCTGAGGATGGAGGTTTGGTGGCCTTTTTCATCGAGGCGGCGGAGTTCGCGCAGCCACAGGCCATTGCTCAGGAGGGTGCCGCGTTCGGCGAGGTGGAGGGGGACGGTGTCGCTGTTTTGGAGGGTGACTTGGTGGCTGGAAAATTCGTTTTCCGGCCAATCTTCGCCGGGGTGTTTGTGATAAGTGAGGATGGCGATGCGTTGGGCTTTGAGGCGGGCGAAGAAGTCGGGGGAGTATCCTTCGCGGTCGAAGACGAGGGTGAAGCGGTGGCGGTGGGGATCGGCGGCGAGGGCTTCGGTGGTGGGTTGGTTAGGGATGTCTTCTAGCAGGCGGGGGATGATTTCGCCTTCGAGGGTTTTGACGAGACCGGGGTCGATGGGTTGGGTGACGCAGAAGAAGGGTTGGCCATCGAGGGCGTTGACCCAGTAGTCGGTGGTGCCGCGCAGGCAGAGCCGTTCGCGGCTGACGTAGCGGCGCGGGAGCTTGGTGAGGCTGCCATGATAGACGCGGGTGTGGCCGTCTATCAGAAGCACTCCGGCGGCCTGGACGTCATGGGCCATCCAGTCACGGGCGAGCTGGCTGCTCCAGAGGGCGGTGCGGGTGTCGTCGTCACCGAGGATGCCGATTTTTTCGCGCAGGGTTTTGACTTCGGGGATGCGGTCGAGGCCGAGGAGCTTGCCCCATTCGCCGGGGGCTTGGTAACGGAGTTGTTCGAGGCTGGGGACGCGTCCGAGCGCAAGATACGCTAACAATAGGAAGACGGATTCCATGGGGTAGTAGCCCGCAGGAAAGGTGAAGTGGCTTTTGGCGTGACGCAGCAGTCCGATGGCTAACAGCGCGGGCAGGGCGCACAACACGCCGCCGTTAGGGATGTCATCGGCGGATTGGAAAATGGTGTCGGCTTTTTCCAACTCCCCCATGGCGGCGGCGATGCGCTCCAAGGGACGGGTGGTGGCCACGCCCATGGTAGCCCGGCCGTCTTGCACGCTGCGGGCACTCTGGGTGGTGGGCGGGGCTGCGGACGGAGTGGCGGGGGTCAGTTGGGCGCGATCTTTTTTTTCAAGCGATTGTAACTGATGGCTTTGTGCAAGGTGTTAGGGAGCACGCCGAGATGCTGTCCGATGGCCGGCACTTCCATGCCTTCATCGAGCAGGGCTTGGGCCTGGACGAGGAGTTCGGCGGTGAGCTTGTGTCCCTGCCGAGGCGGGGTCGGGCGGAAAAACGCGGAGGCTCCTTCCAAGCGCAGTTTTTTGCAGGCACGCTTCACGGTGACGAGGGGCACGCCGAAGGCCTTGGAAATCTGGCTCTGCGACGCGCTTCCGTTGGCGATGAGTTGACTGGTAAAGAACCGGAACGATGCAATGTCTTCGACCGGATGGACGAACACCGGAAGGTGGCCATTGAAGTAATAAACCTGCCCGTCACGCTGCTCGAAAGCGAGTTCGTCGGTGATGGCGGTGCTACTGGCCGGGAATACGGGAAGTTGAATCTGCGGCATGCCGCCAGCCTGCGGACTTATGGCTAAAACGCCAGCACGGGGTCATCGCATTTCCTCGTCGATGTCCGTCAACCCACAGTTTTCAAGGATAGGTCAGGATGTCTGAGGCTGGCGATCCCATCAAGCCTTCCCAGCGCCAGTTGGGCCTCGCCATGAAGCCGCTCCAGCGTCGTGTCCATGACGACGGCAGGTCGTGGCGGCAAGGGATCAGGGACAAATGCCTTGAACGGTTCGTCTCGGGTGGAAACGGTCACGTAGCGCCCTGTTTTGCGTGTTATCACCTCCACAGGTTGACGGTGAAATTGGATTTTGGAAAGCTGAAATGCTAAATTAGCTTTGAACTTGGAATTTATGGGCTGGCGATTCCAAGTTCCGATCTTCGGAAGCGATGTTTAAAATCTGCATCCTAGATCAAGCATCGCTTTGCCTGCTGCGCGTATTCCAAACAAAGATATCCCCTCCCGGTTTTCCAGAAGAGGGTGTTTTTTCGTCGTGAGTTTGGCTGGAATTGGACCTGACCTCCCTTGACGACCGGACATTGTGGTTCATCTTCGCCCCGATGCTCGCCCGCGATTTTCAGCCGTTTTTCAAAGCGAGAGGCTGGAAACCGTTTTCCTTCCAGTAAGATAGGCACCAGTCCTAGATTATTTAAACAACATCGATGGGGTCAGCCATTCAGGCCCCTATTTTTCACCGGGCATCCCACTCACAAGAGCCTCAGACATCCTGACCGCGAGGGAAACGCGGTGACCTTGAACGACGGGATGAGCCAAAACGGAGCACTGGCTTTAGCCGGCTTCTTCCGCCCATTCGCAGATGCCGGCTGAAGCCAGCGCTCCGTTTTTGGGGTCAACGGATTTCCCCGCCCGCGTGGTAAACATGCGGTCTCACGTTGGTAGGGCAGGATGTCTGAGCCTGATCTTCAGCCCGCGCTTTGAAGACCGCAGCGATGTCGTGAAATTCTCCGCCGATCTCAGACCCGGCTCATGGGACCCGGCCACCGTTTCCGCTCCCAGCGACAACGGCACCGAGCGCACCGTCACCGACACCGCCGCCACCGAAACCAGTAAATTCTACCGAATGGAGATCACCAAACCGCAGTTGGACCGGTGTGGGCTACCTGCCCGCCGGGTTCACGAGAACAGGCGGTCGTAATCCGCATGTGACCCGATCCACACCCACTCGACTCCACCATCCGTCAACTTCCATCCAAGCGCCCGATAGCCGCTCCCCACCCGGACCGAAAACCGGTTACCGTTGCCAGCCATTCGCCGTGCCTGACATCCCTATTCCTTCCAAGCGAGCGAGAGCTTGCGCCCGGCTTTTGCGCAATCGAGCAGGTAGAGGTTGATCAGATTCTGATAGGGAATGGCGGTCTCGCCGGACATCGTCTTGAAGTAGTCGATGATGTCCGGTTCCAAGCGGATGGTGACCGCCTTCTTGAGCCGTTTCGTGTAGGGATTCCGTTTGGCTTTTGAAAAGTCGTATTCCGTTCTCATCTTTGTGCTTCTAAGTAGGGTTCCTGTTCTTTGGTTCCGGCCTTTCGGGCCGAAATGATTCTGATGGATGAACCGGCTTTCCGGAAACAATGGACCACCACCAGGATGCGTGGTTTGCGGCTCCGGCCCATGATGATGAAGCGCTCCTCATCCTTGGAATGGTCCGGATCCGGAATCACCAGCGCATCTTCGTCATGGAATACCGTTTTGGCCTCCTCGAAGGTGACCCCGTGTTTTGCGGCGTTGCTCGTCGCTTTTTCTGGGTCCCACTCAAAAGAGAGTTCGTTCATCCGGGAAAGCAATACAACGTATTGCGAAAAGTTTCAACCGAAGTCTTTGCAGTCTGCAAGCTGGCAGACTGCCACCGTGCAGTTGGAGTTTCGCGCAAGACGGGATTCAGGCCTGACCTCCCTTGACGACCGGACATTGCGGTCCATCTTCGCCCCGATGCCCGCCCGCGATTTCCAGCCGTTTTTCAAAGCGAGAGGCTGGAAACCGTTTTCATTCCAGCGCCAGACGTGGGAAGCCTATCAGGCAGGGAAGTCCGGCTTGCTACACGCTCCCACCGGACTGGGGAAAACACTGGCGGTTTACCTCGGACCGCTGGCCGGGACCGCTTCGATGGAACCTGCCTGCCGGATCCTCTGGATCACGCCGCTGCGGGCCTTGGCTGCCGATACCTTGCGCGCGATCCGCGAACCCTTGGCGGAAATGGCACCCGGTTTCGAGGCGGAAGCGCGCACCGGCGACACTCCGGCGGCGCTGCGGGCACGCCTGCGGAAAAAGCTGCCCCACACGCTTGTCACCACGCCGGAATCACTTTCGCTGATGCTGACGCACGCCGATACCGCCGACAAACTCGGTGGCCTGCAATGCGTGATCGTCGATGAGTGGCATGAATTGTTAGGAACCAAGCGCGGCGTGCAGACCGAGCTTTGCCTCGCGCGCCTCAGGGCGTGGATCCCCGGGCTGCGCATCTGGGGGCTTTCCGCCACTTTGGGAAATCTGACGGAAGCCCGGCACGCCTTGTTAGGAAATGCGTTCGAGGGATCGGTCGAGGTTTCAGCGGATGCGGGAAAGCCGATGGTCATCGAAACGCTCATTCCTCGCGAGATGGAACGCTTTCCTTGGTCTGGCCACATCGGCACGAGTCTAGCAGGAAGGGTGGCAGACGAAATCGGAAAGGCGAACGTCACGCTGCTTTTTACCAACACCCGTTCACAGACGGAAATTTGGTTCCAGGAGCTTTGTTCGTTGAAACCTGAATGGAAGAACTGCCTCGCGATGCACCACGGCTCGTTGGATCGCAAGGAACGCGATTTGGCCGAAGCCGGTCTCCGCGATGGATCGTTGAAATGCGTGGTGGCTACTTCGTCGCTGGACCTGGGAGTGGATTTCTCACCGGTGGACCAAGTGATCCAGATCGGCTCGCCCAAGGGAGTTGCTAGATTCCTGCAAAGGGCGGGGCGGTCCGGGCATCAGCCGGGCAGTGTCTCGCGGATTGTCGGTGTGCCGACGCACGCGCTTGAACTGGTCGAGTTCGCCGCAGTGCGCGATGCGGCGGAGGCCCGTGAAGTGGAGAGCCGGATTCCTTTGTTGAAACCTCTCGATTTACTTGTGCAACACCTCGTCACCTGTGCGATCGGCATGCCGTTCGAGCCCTCGGCGATGCGGCGGGAAATCGAGTCCGCCCACGCGTTCGCCGGACTAACCGACACCGAATGGCAATGGGCGCTCGGTTTCATTTCCAACGGTGGCAGCGCCCTCGCGACTTATCCGCGCTACCACAAGGCCCGCCTGGTTGAGGGGCATTACACGGTGGATGACAAGCGGCTGATCACCCAACACCGGCTCAGTATCGGCACGATTTCCAGCGATCCTGCCGTGTCGGTGAAATTTGCCAACGGTCATCTGCTAGGAACCGTCGAGGAATCATTCATTTCAAAAATCCGTCCGGGCGGTGGGCTGGTTTTCGCCGGGCGTCAATTGTCGCTGGTCCGCTTCCACCAGCGGGTGGCGACGGTGAAGCCGGCCGCGAAAGCGCTCAAAGGCCAGATCGCGATCTGGGGCGGAAGCAAAATGCCGCTTTCTAACGAATTGTCCCACGCCATCGCCCGGCGGCTGAAAGGGGAGGGAAAACCCGCGCCGGAAATGAAAGCGGTCGCTCCCATCCTCGCGATCCAAAATAAATGGTCCCGACTGCCGGATGATGAATCGCTGCTAGTCGAACACACCCGGTCGCGGGAAGGGGAGCATCTCTTTTTCTATCCGTTCGCCGGACGCTTGGTGCATGAGGGACTCGCCGCGCTGGTGGCGTTCCGGATCTCGCAAGTCTCCGGGGAATCGGTCCACACCACGCAGAACGATTACGGATTTTCCCTAACATCCAAAAGCGGTCTGGTGCTCGACGAGGAATCGTTGCGGGCGCATTTGTCGGATGAAAACCTGCTAGACGACCTACTTGCCTGCATGAACACCGCGGAACTCGCCCGCCGCCAGTTTCGTGAAATCGCGCGGGTCTCCGGACTGATCCTGCAAACCCCGCCGGGAAAGAAGGACCGGTCACAACGCGAGCTCCAAGCCAGCGCGTCACTGCTTTTTGAAGTCCTCGAGCGCTATGATTCGGAAAACCTCCTGCTAGTTCAGTCGCGACGGGAGATTTTGGAGAAGCAACTTGAGCTCACCCGATTGACTGCCGTGATCCGCCGCTTGATGGGCTCTCCGATGCACTTGGTGGAAACCGAGAATCTAACACCGATGGCGTTTCCCCTTTGGGCGGATCGGCTTTCGGCGACGCTTCCTGCAGGTGACGCCGCCACACGGCTGGAGGCGATGCTTCACTCCTTGAACCTCGCCGCCGGCTAGACAAGGCTTTCGTATCATGACTCCCTTCGCCGGATATCCCTCGCTGACCTTGCTGCCGGAAGGCGCGGTTTTTCTGACGGATTCCAGCACGCTCGTGCTCGCCGATCTCCATCTCGGCAAATCCGCCGCTTTTAGGGCGAAAGGACTACCAGTTCCCGAAGGTGACACCGCCCGTGACCTTGCCCGGGTGAGCAAACTCGTCGAGAAAAATGGCGCATTGCGGTTGGTGATCGCGGGTGATCTGTTTCATGCGCCATCAGGAATCACCCCGGATCTTGAACTGGCGCTCGAAGAATTTTTTAATGCCATAGCCATTCCGCTGACTCTCGTTCTTGGAAATCACGACGCCAAGCTTCGGATGATCCCGTCGCGGTTGCATCCGGTGGAGTCACTGGATCTGGAATGCGGAATTACGGTGATCCACGATCCGGCAGATGCCAAAGGCGACCGACTCCATTTGTGCGGCCATCTTCATCCCGTCGTCAAAATTCCGGATGGCAAGCGGACTTCATTGCGATTTCCCTGCTTTCTCAACCGGGGAAACACGCTGGTGCTCCCATCGTTCGGCAGCTTCACTGGCGGTGCGGTCATTCACCCGAAACTAAGCGACCGCGTTTTCGTCACTCTGCGGGACCGGGTGGCCGAATTGCCGGAAGCCCTTCGCTAACATGGATCCTTGGGTTTCCTCAGCTCATTCCAAAACGGAAAACGAACTTGCGAAATGCGCTCCGACCTTCTCAGTCGGATTTCGGCGATGACCGCCAATGCATCCAGAAAGCACGACGGCAGCCTTTCCAAATCTGATGCGACCCGATCCGGCACCAAAAGCGATCGCCGACCACTAGGGTTTCACCCCATAGCGAATCATGTGGATTGGTGTAGTCTTCAAGCTGGGCATGAGTCCTGATGAACTAAAAAAACAATCAAATCAAATGAAACCAACAAGCAAACAACTCGCACTCGTCATCCTTACTGCGTCCATCCTAGGCGGCTCGATCGCTTCCGCCATGGATGACGGCGTGACGATGAAAGACGGCAAGATGATGATGATGAAGGACGGCAAATCCATAATGATGGAGGAAGACCTGAAACTCGAAAACGGTGCCACTGTCATGAAGGACGGTTCCGTCATGATGAAGGACGGCACCAAAATGATGATGAAGGACGGTCAGATGATCGATATGAAAGGCCAGAAAATGATGCACATGGGCGACGGCGTTTTGATGAAGGATGGCAAGATGATGGCAATGAAGAATGGAAAATCCATGATGATGGAAGAAGACATGACCATGAAGAATGGCACCAAAGTGATGAAGGACGGCACGGTGATGATGGGCGACAAGAAGATGATGATGAAAAACGGCGACATGGTAACCACGGACGGCGGCATGGTCACCAACGGCTCCGTCATGATGAAGGACGGCGAAATGATGGTGATGAAGGACGGCATGTGCATGGCCATGAACAAGGACATGAAGATGTCTGACGGCACCATGATCATGCAGGACGGCTCCGTCATGAAAGACGGCGCGCAAATGATGATGAAGGACGGCGATATGATCGACGCCGATGGCAAGATGATGAAAAAGGCGGCCAACTGAGCCGTCGTCCTCCGTTTGTGGAAACGGCGGTGGTATCTCGTACCACCGCCAAGCGTCTCGTGCTTCAGCTGCTCGGCGTCGATGAATTGCTTGAGGTGTTTTGGAGAATGGGTGGCCCGGCGACGCTGGATCACGTGGGTCCAGACATCGGCGGCCAATAACCGCTAGGCGTTCTTTTTCACCGCTCCCGAGCGGGAAGCCGGGGAACGAACTCTGCCGTTTGATGGACCTGCACGAGACGCAGCTCGTTAAGGCTCTGGAGGTTAGTCCAGAATTTAGGGTCCTTGCCGAGATTGGTGCCCAAGATAAAGGCTGTCTCCGCGGTGATCACATCTCTCTCGTCGAGGGGGCCAACGCATTTTCAAATCCAGCGACAGGGGAGACTTTCTTCGAATGTGGCATTCTGGTCGCATCTTCATATCCAGATATGAAGATTTGATTCTTGAATCAGGCGATCCCATGAGTAGCTTGCAGTCATGCCGCAGGCCGACCCCACCGACGAAATCCAACGCGCCCTCACCGAGCGAATCCTCGTCCTCGACGGGGCCATGGGAACCACCATTCGCGGCTACGGCCTCAGCGAGGCGGATGCGCGCGGCCCCAGATATGCCGACAACGAAAAGGATCTGCTGAACAACGGCGACATCCTGACGATCACCCGTCCCGACGTTATTGGCGACATCCACAAACGCTTTTACGAAGCCGGCTCCGACATCTGCGAGACCAACACCTTTTCCGCCACCGGCATCGCCCAGAGCGAGTTCTTCGTGGAGGACCCTCGTGAAAAGGGCGGCCGCAAGGATCCGGAGTTCTTCCAGAAGATCCTGGAAAATCAATTCCTCAACGACCTCGCTTGGGAGATGAACGTGGAGTCCTCCCGGCTCTGCCGGAAATGGGCGGACGACATCGGCACTGACACCGGACGCAAGCGCTACGTCGCCGGGGCGATCGGACCACTGACGGTTTCTCTAACAAACTCTCCGGATGCCAACGATTCCGGTTTCCGCGTGGTGACCTTCGACCAGGTCTTAGCCGCTTACAAACACCAGATCCGTGGTCTGATCGAAGGCGGCTGTGATATTCTAATGGTCGAGACGATCTTTGATTCGCTCAATGCCAAAGCGGCCGTGGTCGCCATCCAAGAAGTGTTTGAAGAGGATGGAAACCGTCTGCCGCTCATCGTTTCCGCAGCCGTCGGACTGGGTGGGGAAACCATGATTTCTGCGCAGAAAGTGGAAGCGTTGTGGAATGCCTTCGCCCACGCCAAGCCGATCGCCATCGGGCTGAATTGCTCGCTTGGGCCTGACCTGATGCGTCCGCATTTGGAAGAACTGTCCGCCTGCGCGGCCACCGCCATTTCCTGTTACCCGAACGCCGGCCTGCCAAACCCGCTCGCGCCTACGGGTTTCGATCTGGAGCCGAAACACATGTATGACTACATGGCGGAGTTTGCCAAAGCCGGGCTGCTGAATCTAGCAGGCGGCTGCTGCGGCAACACCCCGGAGCACGTCGCGGCCATCGCCCAGGCCGTTGCCAAATACGCACCGCGGGAGATTCCGGTGGTGGGATAAAACGAAACGCGGAGGCGCGGAGGTCGCAAAGGGAAACGCTGAGTGAAGAACTTATGAAAACAAAGGACGAGCTGAATGAATTATCGGGGGTGATTATCGATGCTGCGATGGAAGTTCATCGGGAATACGGACCTGGTCTTTTGGAGCGAACCTATGAAGCGGCGCTCTCACGAGAGTTGCAACTCAGAGGGATTTCTTCTGTGCGGCAGCTAGCTTGCCCTGTTATTTATAAGGGTGATCTCCTCGATGAAGAGGGCTACCGCATTGACTTGCTCGTTGAGGATTGTGTGGTTGTGGAACTGAAGACGGTTTCAGAATTACTTCCCATTCATAGCGCTCAACTCAACACCTATATGAAACTATCCGGCAAATCACTCGGGCTCCTCATCAATTTCAACGTCATCCTTCTCCGTGACGGCATCAAACGCCGTGTTATTAATTTCCCTGAGTAAACCTCTGCGTCCCTCTCTGCGACCTCCGCGTCTCTGCGTTTCGATCGATTCTCCAAATGAAAACCATTCCCCACGCCCTCCGACTCTCCGGCACCGAGGCCTATAACCACACCGCCGACAAGCGCTTCCTGATGATCGGTGAGCGGGCAAACGTCGCTGGCTCCCCACAATTCGCGAAGCTGGTGAGAGCTGGTGACCTCGAAGCCGCGGTCGAGGTCGCGCGCCAACAGGTCGGCAACGGCGCCAACGTCATCGACATTTGTTTCGATGACGGACTCATCGACGGCAAGGCGATGATGAGCCGCTTCCTCCAGTTGCTCCAAGGTGAGCCGGATGTCGCTAAAGTGCCGATCATGGTGGACTCCTCGAAATGGGAGATCCTCGAGGAGGGCCTGAAATACCTCCAAGGGAAGGGGATTGTGAATTCCATCTCGCTGAAGGAAGGTGAGGAGAATTTCAAGAAGCAGGCACGCCACATCATGAATTACGGTGCGGCGGTCGTCGTGATGGCCTTCGACGAGAACGGCCAAGCGGCCTCCTACGCGGAGAAGATCCGCATCTGTGAACGAGCTTACCGGATTCTCGTCGATGACGTCGGCTTCAATCAAGACGACATCATTTTCGATCCGAATATTCTAACGGTCGCCACCGGAATCGAGGAGCATAACAACTACGCGCTCGACTTCATCAACGCCACCCGCTGGATCAAGGAGAACCTTCCCGGAGCCAAAGTGTCCGGTGGCGTATCCAATATTTCCTTCTCCTTCCGCGGTAATAACAAGGTTCGCGAGGCGATGCACTCCGCCTTCCTCTATCATGCCGGACTGGCGGGAATGGACATGGGAATCGTCAACGCCGGAATGCTGGAAGTTTACGACGAGATTCCCAAAGAGCTTTTGGAATGTGTCGAAGATGTGTTGCTGAACCGGCGTGCTGATTCCACCGAGCGGTTGCTCGAACTGGCGGAGAGTTATAAAAACGTCAGCGGCAAGAAGATCGAGGAGGATCTATCATGGCGCGAGCAGCCCGTCGAAAAGCGCCTGGAGCATGCCTTGCTTCGCGGCATTGACAAATACATCGACGAAGACACTGAGGAGGCGCGACTAAAATACATCCGTCCACTCAAAGTCATCGAAGGCCCTCTGATGGACGGCATGGGAGTTGTCGGCGATCTCTTCGGCGCAGGGAAAATGTTCCTGCCGCAGGTGGTGAAATCCGCCCGCGTGATGAAGAAGGCGGTGGCTTGGCTGTTCCCCTACATGGAGGCGGACAAAGCGGAGTTCCTCGCGGGCGACATCGCCGCGATCATGGCGGAGAATCCCGCTCTAACCGACGACGAGGCGCTCAAGCTGGCCGAACGCGGCCGCTCCGCCGGGCGCTTCCTGATCGCCACGGTGAAGGGCGATGTCCATGACATCGGCAAGAACATCGTCGGCGTCGTGCTTTCCTGCAATGGCTTCGAAGTCACGGATATGGGCGTGATGGTTTCTTGCGACAAGATTTTGGCAAAAGCCAAAGAGCTTGAAGCGGATGTGATCGGTTTATCAGGACTGATCACGCCGTCGCTGGATGAAATGGTCCATGTGGCGAAGGAAATGGAGCGCCTCGGTTTCAAGGTGCCGCTGCTCATCGGTGGTGCGACGACCTCGGCCGCCCACACCGCCATCAAGATCGCCCAGCATTACTCCGGACCGGTGGTCCACGTGCTCGACGCCTCGCGTTCCGTCCCTGTCACTACCTCGCTGCTGTCCAAGGATCAACGCGAAGCCTTCGCCATCGAGAACCTTGAAAAGCAGCAGAAACTGCGGGACAACTTCCTCGGCGGCCCGAAAAAGGAAACCCTAACGATCGAAGAGGCGCGAGCGGCCGGGCCGAAAATCGATTGGGAAAACTACACGCCCCCCGTGCCTTCCTTCACTGGCACGCGGACGATCAAGAGTCCTTCCCTGCGTGAGTTGGTGAAGTTCATCGACTGGACGCCGTTCTTCCACGCCTGGGAGTTGCGCGGTGTCTGGGACCGCACGACCGACACGCTGAAGACCAAGAACGTCGAGGGCGCCGCCGAGGCCGCGAAGCTCTATCAGGACGCGCTCGACTGGGTGGACCGCATCATCGCTGAGGATAAATGCCACGCTGAGGGCATCTATGGATTTTTCCCGGCGAACTCAGATGGCGACGACATCATCGTCTGGACCGACGAGTCCCGGACCACGGAGCGGACCCGCTTCCACAGTCTCCGCCAGCAGCTCAAGAAAGATTCAGGAAAGCCAAACGTCGCACTGGCGGATTGGGTGGCGCCCTGTAGCGGCGATCACCGGTCGCCGCGAATGGCCCCGTCATTCCTCAACCCGGAGAAAACCATAGCCCGCAGCGAAAAGGGCCACCTCCCTCATTGGCATCAGGACGGAGCAACCTATGCCGTCACCTTCCGGCTCGGAGATGCTCTCCCAAAATCGGTCATTGCTGACTATCAGCAAGAAAAGCAAGAGACGCTTCTCAAGCTCAAACATGCAGAGGATGCAGGAGACGCAAGTCTCTCCGACCAACTCAAAAACGAACTGGAAGGTCTTTACAACGAGCGGATGGAGTCCGCTCTGCACGCAGGATATGGGGAATGTTGGATGAAACGGCCGGAGATCGCGCATGTAGTACGCAACGTGTTGTTTCATTTCGACGGCGAGCACTATGACCTAGGACCTTGGTGCGTGATGCCGAATCATGTGCATTTGATGATCCGTCCGAGGGAGGGGCATTCGCTCTCCAAGATCATGCAGGGGATCAAGTCGGCATCGGCGAAGGAAATTAATAGTTTGTTAGGTCGTGAAGGGACGTTCTGGCAGAAGGAATCTTATGATCACATGGTCCGGGATGCAGATGATTATTGGAATCAACGGAGTTATGTTTTGGGTAACCCGAAAGCGGCAGGGTTGGTGGATTGGGAGTTTGTGGGTGAAGGGGCTGGGCGGTTGAAAACCGCCGCCACGGATTACATCGGCGCATTCGTCGTCGGCATCCACGGTGCCCACGAGTTTGCGGATGAACTCGACAAGCAGATCGACCCCTACGGCGCGATCATGGTCAAGGCGATCGCCGACCGATTTGCCGAAGCCTTCGCCGAGTTTCTCCACCATCAGGCTCGGGTCGAGTGGGGTTATGAAACCGAGGACGAGCTCACCCATGACCAGTTGATCCACGAGAACTATCAGGGCATCCGTCCCGCGCCGGGCTATCCCGCGCAGCCGGACCACACGGAAAAGCCGATCCTGTTCGACCTGCTGGGCGCGTCCGAGGCGACCGGTGTGACCCTGACCGAAAGCTGCGCGATGCATCCGGGCGCGGCGGTCTGCGGTTTGTATTTCTCCCATCCGGGTAGCCATTACTTTGCCCTTTCCGAGTTACAGAAGGATCAGATCGAGGATTACGCGAAGCGCAAGGGCATGACCCTTCAGGAGGCGGAAAAATGGCTCGGACCTTGGCTGGGATATGCCTGAAACGCCTGATTTCATGGAATTTCCCTAGACCTGCGGCAATTTGGGATCATGCTTTATTTCTAAGTTATGAAATTACACAAGATAGTTAAGTCATTCGCCGCAGTGCTCGCACTCGGTTCTTCGGGATTTGCGGTTGCCGGTGGTGAGGGCTGGAGTTCCGATTTTGCCGCATCCATGAAACTTGCCGCCGATTCCAAAGAGGATCTGCTGGTTGATTTCACCGGGTCCGATTGGTGTGTCTGGTGCATCCGGCTCAACAAGGAGGTCTTCAGCCTTGACCCCTTCAAGGAGGGGGTGAAAGGCAAGTTCGTCCTCGTTGAGATCGATTCGCCCAAGGACAAGTCCAAGCTTTCCGCGGAGACGCTCAAGCAAAACACGGAACTCGCAAAGAAATATGAGATCAAGGGCTATCCTACGATCCTGCTTTGCGATGCGGGCGGCAAGCCCTACGCCAAGACCGGCTACCAGAAAGGTGGGCCTGAGGCTTACGTGAAAAGTCTCGATGAACTCCGCGGCAACAAGCAGAAGCGCGATGACGCATTCGCTTCCGCCGCCAAGATGAGTGGCGTGGAAAAAGCCAAGGCGCTCGTCAGCGCGCTGGATGCCATGGATCTATCTGACGGAATGGTCGCGAATTTCTACGGCGACATCGCCGAGCAGATCAAGGCAGCGGATCCACAGGACGAAACCGGATTCGGTAAGGAGGCTGCGACGAAGGCCCGGCTTGCGAAGTTCCAGTCCGATCTGAGCGGATTTGCGATGAAGAAGGACATGGATGGTGCTCTTGGATTCATCGACACGACTCTGAAGGAGGGTGGCTTCGACACTGATGAAACCCAGAAGATGATCATGACCAAGGCAATGATTTTCGCCCAGCAGAAGAAATTTGACGAGGCGATCCTAGCGGTCGATGAGGCAAAGGCTGCTGCTCCTGATAGCAAGATGAGCGCGAACATCGACAGCATGAAAATGCGTCTGCTAGATGAAAAGAAAAAGGCAAGTGCTCCGAAAGAGGACGCGACCCCGGCTCCGAAAGAGCCGACTGCGGCTGAGTAAATCGTTGGATCGGATTTTTAAGCGCCGTTCGGTGGATTCCGGATGGCGCTTTTTCTTGGTCTGAACCCAGGGTTGCGGCAGATTTCCGGCATGCGTTTGTTGTTATGGTTTTTGTTGCTTGCCGGGTTGGTTCTCGGGATCTGGATGTTCTGGGGCGGCGGCTGGGATC
>JBBQDJ010000024.1:0-15388 GCA_038319595.1 Verrucomicrobiales bacterium | reverse complement strand
CACCCTCGCGGATTTCCGGGCCCGCATTGACACCCGCCAAGTCGAAAGCGAGCCAGTGTCGTGTAAAATTCAAATTGTTGGACAGCCTAAGGAGGGTGGACACTTCTGTTCGCCGAGCCAATGCGATGAGCAAGAACCCCCGCGAAGCACTTCTCTTGCGCGATCCATTGGCAGCACGACAAGAGTGTCGCGCCTCCTTATGCGCCAATTTGAATTTTACGCGACACTACACGTCACGCCCATTTCCCCTTGCGAGACAGGCGTTTCAAGTATAGACAAAGTTTATGCCAGATACATATAACATGAAAGAGGCACAGGCGGGGCTCACGAAACTCTGTCGGTCTGGCAAACGATTCGTCATCGCGAACCGGAACCGCCCGGTCGTGGTGGCCATGCCGATCGAAGACTTCGAGGCGCTGATGGAAACCCTCGACGTGCTGGCGGATCCCGCTGCGATGAAAGCCATCCAGTCCGCCCGCAACAGCGAATCGAACTACCGCGCGCTCGATCTCGATGATGAAAATTTCGGCCTCTGATCAAGTCGCCGCATGGCTTTGCGGACTTCCGCCGCAAACCAAACACCGGGTTCGCCTGGCCCTGCGTGGATTATCCAAGGGCAGCGGCGACATCAAAGGATTGCAAGGCCCGCTCGAAGGATTCAACCGGCTTCGAATCGGCGGCTTGCGCATCATTTACCGACAAATTTCCGGCAATGAAATCCAGCTAGAATATGCAAACACCCGGGATGCCGTCTACGAACTTTATGAGCAGATTCTCGAGAATCGCGGCAAGTAAAGGGATCATCTGACCCATCAGCCTCTACCAAAAACAAATCCACCCGTATTCCGAAAAATCTGCTGTTTACCCCATGCAACCCGTTGAAGATTTCACGACCATCGAATCCATTTTCGTCCGGCACCGCAACGCGCTCCTGCTGCGCGGCCAGTTCACGTCGATTTACACGGATTACTATTTGCACCTGATGCAGCACAGTGTGCGTCCGCCGCTGGAACTGGACCAAATGCTCAAGGACACACTCGCCATGCTGACGCTGCACCTCGTCGCGAGACCGTGGGCGGAAACCATCGCCTGGACGGCGAATCTGCGGGCTCCACGGATCAATCTTTTCGTCACCGGCAGTTCATTCGGGCAAGAGGTCACGGGCCGGGTTTTCACCGAGGATGTCCGCGAGCCAGATCGGAATTTTTTCTACGCGCAGACCACCACCTTGGAGTCCAAGCAACCGCGCATGTCCACCTTGGAAATTGAAGGCAAGGATCCTGTTGATTGGATTTCCCAATATTATAAACAGTCCGAGCAACGTCCCGCCCGCGCCTTCCGGCTGGAGGATGAAAATTTCGCGCTCGTCGCCGCCCAACCCGATTGCGATCTCGCATGGCTCGATGCGCTCGATGAGGAATCGGTTACCGCGATCGTGGAGACTGAGGAAACCACGCTGCTCGAAACCCGCCAGTTCCGTTTCCACTGCGGCTGCACGATCGAAAAAATCCTACCCATCCTCGGCGGTTGGCGTGAGCGACTCGACGATTTGTTTGAAGCCGCCGATTTCATCAATCTCCAATGCCCCCGTTGCGCGGCAAAATATCGCGTCACCCGCGACATGATCGTTTGAACCGGTTGCCACAGCTTCACCCGCCTGCTACGGTCCCTTCATGCCCGCGCTGATCCAGCAAAACTACATTTCAATTCCCGATTACCTCGCGGGGGAGGCAATCAGCGATGTGAAGCACGAATCCACCGAACACCACTCCGGTCTCGACAGCGTGATTTCTCTCTCAGAAATCAAAGCTGCACTGCCTTTGGCGGATATCTATGATCGGGTGGAGTTGACCGCGTGAGTGCTAGATCACCTTCCACCCGGCGCTTTCACCACACGCAGTTCGCTGATGTGGACGCCTTGGTCGCTCTGAAAAACGGCCGACGCATCTCCGTCTGCATTCCCACCCTCGACGAGGCAGACACTATCGGTGCCATCGTCACCATCATTCACGAAGCATTGGTCGTGCGCCACGGACTCGTCGATGAAATCCTCGTCATCGACTCCGGCTCCACCGACTCCACCCGTGAAACCGCCGCCGCGGCGGGCGCGACCGTCTATCAGTCCGCCGATATCCGTCCCGATCTCGGCAGCCACATCGGAAAGGGCGAAAACCTCTGGAAAGCTCTTCACGCTGCCACCGGCGACATCATCTGTTACGTCGACGGCGACATTTCTAATTTCCATCCCGGCTTCATCACCGGACTGGTCGGACCGCTGCTCGGCGACCCGGAAATCGACTACGTGAAGGCATTCTACGAGCGCCCTCTGGGCCAAGGCGACGATTTTCAAGCCAACGGCGGCGGCCGCGTTTCGGAGATCCTTGTCCGGCCCCTCATTTCCCTGTTTTATCCCGAGCTCACCGGTATTTTTCAGCCACTTTCCGGTGAATACGCTGCCCGCCGGACCACCTTGGAAGCCCTGGAATTCCCCACGGGCTACGGCGTGGAAATCGCCCATCTCATCGATCTCGCAGTCGCCGGGAAACTCGGTCGGATCGCCCAGACCGACCTCGTCCGCCGCGTCCACCGGAACCGCGCCGAACACGAACTCGGCAGCATGGCATTCGCACTACTCAAGGTGATCTTCCGCCGTCTTGGTCGGGATGGAAAACTCACGCTCGCCAATCCGCTTCCCGATCTCTACCAGTCGTGGGCCATCGATGGTGACGCAATCCAACTCCTCTCGAAAGTCATCCCGGAGCCAGAGCGCCCCGCCATCAACCCGTCGCCGAAACGCGGATGAACGAAGAACAGCCTGACATCATCGCGACCGAACCCGAACTCGTCATTCCGGAGGAGGCCGCCAAGGAGCCCGTCACGATTTTCCAAATCGTGATTCTGGTGCTGTCGGTCTACGTGTTGATCGCCCTCTTCGTCCAAGGCATGTTCGATCTATCAGTCGAGATGGACAGCCTGTTGATGAAGATCGATTTCCTCATCTGTCTCGTCTTTCAGGCGGATTTCTTCCACCGCCTCTACCAGGCACCGTCCAAGGCACGCTTCCTGCGCTGGGGCTGGATCGACTTTGTTTCCAGCATCCCGATGCTGACTAGCAGCCGCGCCGGGCTCATGTTCCGAGTGGTGAAAATTTTCCGGATCCTGCGCGCCTTCAGGTCGGGCAAGGTGCTGCTGCAGTATCTGATGCGGAACCGCACGCATAACACGTTCGTCACCGTCGCCGCCATCTTCTGCATCGTCGTGATGGGTGGCTCAGTCTCCATTCTCAACATCGAGAAAGGCTACGAAGGCAGCAACATCAAGACGCCGTCCGACGCGCTCTGGTGGTCGATCGTCACCCTGACCACCGTCGGTTACGGTGACCGCTATCCGGTGTCTGACAACGGTCGCGTGGTCGCAGCCATCCTGATGACCGTCGGCGTCGGGCTGTTCGGCACCTTCACCGGTTTTGTCGCCAGCATGTTCGTCGAGCCCGACATCAAGCGTGAGGAAAACCAGGTCAACGCCCTTGCCAGGGAGATCCGTGCGCTTCGGGCGGAAATGCGCGGAATCGACGAAAAGATCACCCGCGCCAACCGCAGCCTGAACCGGCAGCGGAAGAAACAGAACAGCGGATCCAAGCCGGCTGCCCCTGCTATCAAGCCGCCCGACCCGTGAGATCCGGGCGCTTCGCGGGAAAAAACAAACCGGCAGAAATTCGAGCGGGGGGAGCTCTCGATTTCGCCGGTTGTTTTTCGATCCAGGGGACTTTCGGAGCAAGCGGTCTCGGGGGGAATGACTGCTTGCGGCGACAAGAAGAAGGTATCCCATTTCCGGCCACAATCACAGTCCGTGATCACGTGTGATTGATCGCGTAGGTGACCACACCCTAACAGACTTCATTCATCCTCAAGCCGGTATCGGTTTCACCACGCCTTTTCTCCCCGTGCGTCGGATGGCAGCCAGAGCAGCGCCACGGTATCCACCTTTACGTCAGTCTTTGACAGTTTGATCGATTCGGTTTCCAATGGCAGCGATGCGGGATCGAAGGATCCGGTGAGTTTGCCGATGCCCTCTTCGAGGTCTGACTGGATCGCCTCGATCTCCGAGTTTACGCCTTGGACTTTTGCTTCGGCGTTGGCCACGTCCTGATGTTGTTTGTAGGCACCGGTGGCCTTGCCAATGGATGAGGCTCCCCGGCTGAGCGATCCAAGACCGGACTTGCGGCCGAAGACCGCGCCGAGGATGCCGCCAAGCACGGAGACACCGGCCTGCATCGCGGCGGATCCCGACTCTGCCTTCTCCTTGGCAAGCTGGCCTTCCGCCGTACGCAGGCGGCTTTCCAGAGTGGCGACTTTTTTTGCCGCAGCCTCGCGGAGCTTGTCGATGGCGGCATCTCGGGCCTCGCGGGCCTGATGAACGATGCGGGCGCGGAAGTCAGATTCGCTCTCCCCGAGCTGGGAGAAAGCCTTGAGTGGCAAACACGAGAAGATCTCCGCCCGCTCGTTCCGATAGAGAAATTCCGCAAAGTCCTTTTCCACCTGCTTGTAGTTCGCCGCGTTCATCGCGAATCCCGGCAGCTCGGCGAATCCGGCACCGGACGCGGGTTCGGTGGTTTTCTCATCAATCTTCGTCGGCGGTGGGACTTCCTTTTCCCAGTCAATGCCGGCGGCGTTGAGCGGGTTCACCAGCCGAACGGTGCGGCTGCCGTCGATGTCTGCCTTCGACGAGGAAAAATGCACCACACCCATCCGCAGCAGGTGCGGCTGATAGGTGATATCATCGCCCGATCCTGCGGCGGGCACGAAGATTTCCTTGATGCCGGCACCGACGTTAGGACGGGAGGCCGGAGCGGCGGCTTTCGCGGACATGCCGGGCATCGCCATCGGATTCGCCTCCGCCGTTGCCGCCGGGGCAGAAATTTCCATGAAATCCGCGCGCTTCGGGTCCATCAGCAGCTTGATCTGGCTACGGGTCAGTGGGCCGGTTAGATAGCTCATCACCCAGCGGACGTGGAAGATCACCGGCGCATCCTCGTGGACGTTGTTCATCAGGAAAATCCGGTTGCCGAGTCCCGAGATGAGTTTCTCCATCGAGCCACGGTCGAACTTCGCGTTCTGCGATCCGGCGGCACCTTCTAGGCCGTCGAGCACCCGGAGTTTGTCGCGTTCGGTTTGCAGGCGACCGAGGAACCAGGTGCCGATGTTAGAAAGTGCCTTGTAATCGAGATCCACCGGGTTCTGCGTGGCCAGCAAGCACCCGAGTCCGAAGGCACGGCCTTGTTTGAGGATCGTCATCATCGGCCGCTTGGACGGCGGATTGGCGCTGGGTGGCAGGTAGCCGTAGATTTCATCCATGTAGAGCAGGGCGCGCAACGAGGTGGTGCCGTTCTGCGCCCGCATCCAGCCCAGCATCTGGTTGAGCAGCAGGCTGACGAAGAACATCCGCTCAGTGTCCCCGAGATGCGCGATGGAGAAAATCGAGATGCGCGGCTTGCCGGCCGGCGTGTGCAGCATCTTCGCGATGTCGAGCGGCGGGCCCTCAAGCCAACTGGCAAAACCCGGCGAGGCTAGCAGGTTGTTAAATTTTAGCGCCAGCGTCTGCCTCGATTTCTCCGGCATGAACGATTCCAGGTCGATCACACCGACCTTGTCGAACGCAGGTTTCTGGATATGCCGGATCAAGGTTTCGAGCGTGACGTCCTGCTCCGCCGCCCACGCATGCTGGAAGATTGCCGCGACCAACACCGCCTCCGGACTCTGGATCGAATCCGCATCCACGCCAACCAATGACAGCAGCGATGAGACGGTGCTCTCCACCCGCTCACCTAACAGCTCCGCATCATCCATGATTTCGAAGGACGGTGCCGCCAGCGAACTCAGGATGCTAACGGGAATCCCCGCTTTGCTGCCCGGAGTGAAAATATTGATGTCCACCTTTTCCCGCAGCGTGGCGATGCGGTCGGGATTTTGTCCCCAATCGGCGAGACCGGCTTTCCACATTTCCGCAGTCTTCGCAGCGTGTTCATCGGGAGAAATTCCCTTTTTCGCCGCATCGTCCTCGTTGATCCAGGGTCGGAAACTCTTCGCGTCGAGATCGGGAAACATCAGTAACAGATTCGAGATGTCGCCCTTAGGGTCGATGATGATCGCCGGGATGTTGTCCATCGCCGCCTCCTCCAGCAGCGCGAGGCAAAGCCCGGTTTTCCCCGAGCCGGTCATCCCGAGGACGACGCCGTGGGTGACTAGGTCCTTAGAATCGTAAAGGATGAGGTCGTCATCCACTTTCTTCGCCACCGGATCGTAGCCGCGTCCAAGGTAAAACTGCCCGAGTTTTTCGTAATCCGCTGGGGAAATGCTCATGATGCGGAGATGCTGCAAAATCCGCCGGACAATGCCAGCAGGAACATCCCTGCGTCTTACTTGCGAGGCGATGGAACCAGATAGGGCGGCTTGTCGAACGCATCCCCGTCCAGGCGCGGATCATGGTTGGTTTCGAGTTCCGTCAGTAGGCGTTTCCGCAACGTTTCGCGGGTCTTGGCATACTCCGAATCCAACGCGAGGTTGGTCATTTGGTCTGGATCCTTTTTCAAATCATAGAGCTCTTCCGCAGGTCGTTTCCCCCAGGCGAAATCGACGAAGGATTTTAACTCCGGGTCGTTCCGGTTTTGGAACAGCCATGCCTTGGTGGGTGATGAGTCGATGTCGGCGAATGCGACGCGGGTGTTGTTGGCGAGTGCTTCAAAGGATGGTTCGGAATCTGCCCCCCCTGCCGGTGGCATACCCTCCGGCCAGCGGTCTGGTTTAAAATTGACCACATAAAGGAAGTCTGCCGTTCGCAGCGCGCGAGTCGGATAGGGAAGGCCACCTTCACGGGCTTCACCGACATGGGTCTCGCGACCGATCAGCGCCCAGCCACGGAGGCCGGCATCTGTCCCCCCGGCACCGAGCGCGGGCAGGAGATCCGATCCGTTAGGATCATCCGCCGATTTCAAACCGGCGGCCGCGAGAAAGGTCGGCGCAAGATCTGTTAGTGAAACCGGACTTACCACCTTGCGCCCGGCGCTGATTTGCCCGGGCCAGCGGAACGCGAGGAGCACCTGCGCGCCGAAATCGGTGACATTGGTCTTCCCACGCGGAAAACCGGGAATTCCATGGTCACCGGAGATTACGACCAGCGTGTTGTCGAGTTCACCAAGTTTCTCGACCATGCCGATCAGTTCCGCACAGGCGGCATCGAAGGCCATGGCCTCGCCAAGGTAATCCGCGAAGTCCTCGCGGGTGGTCGGATTATCGGTTAGGAAGGGCGGCATTTTACCTTTCAGTTGGTCCGGCTCGAGGTCCCATAACTGCTTACCCGAGCCGCGTGTCCAGGGGCGGTGCGTGTTGGTGGAATTGAACGAGTAGAAAAACGGCTGGCCGGGTTTTCTCCGGTCGAGGAAATCTTGGAAATTACCGCGAACATCGCCGAGGATTTTCTGTTTGGCGGCCGCCTTGTCATCGGCCTTCGAGACAACTTGCGAGAACTGGTTGATAGCGGCACCGTGGGCGGAATATTGGTTTTGCTTGCCGCCCATCAGGCTCTCACGGAGGTGCCATTTGTGAGACCAGCCGATGTGATATCCGCCTGCGGCCAAAGTGTTGGGCATGCCAATGACCTGCTCGAATGGATCTGGCACGCCCTTTTGCCACGGGCTGTGAAGCTGCGAAGACGAACCGTTGCGAAAAAAATGCCGCCCCGTGTAAACCGCGCTCCGCGACGGAGTGCAGGACGGAGCGGAAACAAAGGCATTCTGGAAAATCGCGCCTTCCCTCGCGATTCTGTCGAAGGCCGGAGTGCGGACAATGTCGTTGGGCGAAGGATGATCCTTTTCCGCATAGGCAGAGGCGTAGCGCCCGAGATCATCGGCAAAAAGGAAGAGAATGTTTGGCTGCGCCGCTCGCCCGACGACCGGGATTCCAATGACGAAAACGAGGAGTAAGGTGCGGAAGAGAACCATGAGTCGCCATACCGCAGTCCAAGACGTCTTCTTTCTCGGAAGCAGGCTTCATCCTTCATCAAAATTTCACAGCTTCGTCATTCCCAAGCGCGGAAGTTTCGTTAGCCTACCGGTGAACTCCATGGAAAACGCCACTGAAACGGAAGTCGCCGATGCCGCTAAACACCTTCGCTCGCTTTCCGCGGGGCTGAACGAAGTCCTCTTCGGCCAAGAAGAACTGATCAATCTCGTGATCACCGGCGTGCTGGCCCGCGGCCACATCCTGCTGGAAGGTTTGCCGGGCTTGGGGAAAACGGAACTCGTGAAGGGCCTTTCGAAACTGCTGAAACTCGGCACCAAGCGCGTCCAGTTCACTCCCGACCTGCTGCCCGGCGATATCACTGGAAATCCGGTGCTCCAGGAAATCGATGGCCGGCGCGAGTTTGTTTTCCAACCGGGCCCATTGTTCACCAACATCGTGCTCGCGGACGAAATCAACCGTGCTTCGCCGAAAACCCAGTCGGCCTTGCTCGAAGCGATGCAGGAACGCCGCGTGACGGTGCTCGGAAAAACCCACGACCTGCCGAAGCCGTTTTTCGTTCTCGCCACCCAGAACCCGATCGAACTGGAAGGCACCTATCCCCTGCCCGAGGCGCAGCTCGACCGATTTCTTTTCAAACTGGAAGTCACCCGCAACGACGTGGCCACGCTCCAGCGCATCGTTTCCCATCGCGAACTCGGCACCGATCCCCAGGTAGATCCGGTGATGAGTGCGGAAACGCTGGGCACTTTGTTAGACCTCGTGCGCCGGATCTATCTGCCAGACGTGGTGGCGAATTACATCGCCCGGCTGGTCGATGCCAGCCACCCCGGCCAGTCGGCGGCCTCGCGCGGCATCCGCTATGGTGCCAGCCCGCGGGCGGCGCTGGCGCTGGCGTCCGGCGCGAAGGCACGGGCGCTGATGCAGGAGCGGACGAATACCAGTTTCGAAGATGTCAAAGCCATCGCCCCTGCCGTGTTGCGCCACCGGATCGTGCTCGACTACAACGCGCGGGTGGAGGGGCACACGACCAATGACATCGTCCGCGCGCTGTTGGAGGAGGTTCCCTTTCAAGGCACCGCAACGCCAAAAGTCCTCAGCGCAAAACCCTAGGCCTACCGCACCAAAACGAAGAACCTCATGCTGCGATTCCTGCTTTTTCTCACCTTCGCTTTCCGGGTTTGCGCTCAGGAAACGATGATCCGGGAGGTCTATGACCCCGGCACCGACACCCATGTCGAGGTTCTGGCGCTGTTCACCAGGCCATCGTGCGGGGGATTTTTCCCGGTGCGCGTCAAGATTGCGAACAACCTCAAGGTGGACCGCAGCGTCTATCTGAACTTCGAATCTTCCAACAGCTATATGGAGAGGACTACGACCACTTCATCCTTCAATTTCACCGCCCCTGCGGGAAAAACCGTGACCCGTGATATCATGGTGCCGCTTTCTCCTCCGGGCGGCACTTATGGAAATCCTTCGATCACCGTTCTGCTCGGCGGGTCTCTCGGGAATGCTTCGAATTCGATTGCCTCTTCCATGGGATCTAACCAGCCAATGGTGCTTCTCAGCGAATCGCTTTTCACGCCCCATGCCTCCAGCCTCGACGCCGAAATCGCAGGTAAATTCCACAGCTCGCGGGGAAGCAGCGAGTTCTCGGCGAAGTTCGACCCGAAACAACTTCCCGACGACTGGCTGGCCTTTTCCGGCTACGACAGCGTCATCATGACCGACACGGACTGGAGCAACGTCCCGCCTGGAAGCAGGAACGCGATCCTCTCATGGGTCCGGCTCGGTGGCCAACTGCTAGTTTACACCCAGAATCCCGCCACCCCCGCGTCACTGGGCCTACCGGCGGAAAGTGGCTTCGGATCCATCGCGCTGCCTGCCCTTTCCAAGTCCGGAAAAATCGCCCGACAAATGGTGGACGCAGTCACTCGCAATCCCGTCAAACCCAGGCAGACGTCGATCCAAAGCGACTTTGTTAGGTCGTGGCCGCTTCAGGAGCACTTCGGCGAACAGAAATTCCGTTACTCGCTCTTTGTGGCCGTCCTCGTTCTCTTCGGAATCGTCGTCGGTCCCGTGAATCTCTTCGTCTTCGCGAAAAGCGGACAACGCCACAAGCTCTTCATTACCACGCCCATCATCTCATTGGTGGCGAGCCTCATCATGATCGGCATGATCATCGTGCAGGACGGCTTCGGCGGCTCCGGCATCCGGCGGGTGCTGATGGAAGTCCGCCCGGATGAGGGGCTGAACTCCGCCTACCTCCATCAGGAACAATTCAGCCGCACCGGCGTGCTCACGGGATCGGATTTCACCCTTGCGAGTCCTGCGGATTTCAGCCCGGTGGCGATCGCTAACAGCCGTTGGTCGCGCTATTCGGAGTCCAGCGCCAAAGGGACCTTCAATCTCCAACCCGCCGATGGCAAACTGCTGGCGAGCGGCGACTGGTTTCAAAGTCGTTCCGAACAAGGACAGGTCCTGTCCGCTGTGATTTCCACCCGCGGCCGCATCGAGAAAACCGATACTCCCGGAACCTATCTCTCGACCTTCGAGTTTCCGATCGAAACGATCTATCTACTCGATGACGCCGATCAATGGCAACGCGCCGATGGCATCCAGGCAGGAAAGAAGTTCTCCTTCACGCCGGTTGAGAAACCGGCAGCCTTGTCATGGATGATGGGTGAATCCGTGGCATTCAGCCAAAGGAATCAGGCCCTTTTCCAATCCGCCATGAACCGGCCCGGGCATTTCGTCGCTCTCACCACTCAGGCACCGGGCATCGACACCAGCCCGGCGATCCGCTGGAAGGAAACCCGCACCATCATCACCGGACCCATCTTGGGTCAAAACTGAAACGCTAAAATTCAGCATCAGCCTTCTTCATTTCAGTTTTCAGCTTTTCAGAATCTCAGCATTTACCACTCATGTCCGCCCTGAAGATCCAGAATCTCTACCGCTACTTCGGCCACCTGAAGGCCGTCAACGGCGTCACCTTCGAGATCCCTCACGGCTCGGTTTGCGGGTTCGTCGGCTCGAACGGTGCCGGAAAAACGACCACCATGCGGATCCTGGCCACGCTCGACTATCCGACGCTCGGCACGGCGGAAGTCTGCGGCATCAACGTCGTCCACCATCCTACGGAAGTTCGCCGACTCATCGGCTGGATGCCCGACCACTTTGGAAACTACGAGCATATGACGGTCCTCGAGTATCTGGATTTTTACGCCCGCGCTCTCGGCTATAAGGGTAAAGAACGACGCCAGCGCATCCAGGAGGTCATGGATTTCACCGACCTCGTTCCGCTGGCCGAACGCTTTTCTAACAAGCTATCCAAAGGAATGACCCAACGCCTCGGTCTTGGCCGCGCACTGCTGCACGACCCGCAGGTGCTGATCATGGACGAACCCGCCGCCGGTCTTGATCCCAAAGCGCGGGTAGAACTCAAGCACCTGATCCGCGTCCTCGCCAAGGAGGGCAAAACGATTTTCATCTCATCGCATATTCTATCAGAACTCGGTGAAATGTGCGACTCGCTGCTTTTTATCAACAACGGCCGCATCATCCATCATGGCGATTCCGACACGCTCCGCCGCGGTTCCGATACCATGGGCGGCGTGCTTTACGACATCCAAATCGACGGCAAACCCGAACTCGTTTCCGACTGGTGCGTGCTCCAGCCGAATGTGGAATTCCTCGAAGCCAGAAAACTGGGCGGGCGGATCCGCATCGACACCGAAGACCCGACGAAGGCCGCCGACGTGCTTGCCCGCATGGTGAAGGACGGCCTCCGCATCACCGAGTTCCACCGCGAAGAGCGCAACCTCGAGGACGCGTTCATTGACATCATCGGCCGACTCGACGCCGGCAAGCCCGCCATCACCCACCCACCGCTACCGGTGGAGAAGTTGATTGTAGATGGTTGATACTTAATGGAAAGAAAAAGATAGTATTCATTCACCCTCTTCACCATCAACTCTCAACCATCAACTTCCTCCATGGCCCTCATCCATCTCACTGATTTTTCCGACAAGCTCTCCCCGATGCTGGTCAAGGAACTGCGCCAGGGCATGCGCGCTCGCAGCTTCACCATGCTGTTCCTCGTGTTCCAGTGCCTGTTGGCGCTGATCCTCCTAACAGCGGGTGCCTCATTCGAGTCCGATGGCGCCGGCTCCGTGGCTTCCGGCATCATTTTCACCATGTTTTCGATTGCCGTCCTGTTTATCCAACCGATGCGGGGCGTGAACGCGCTGTCTTCCGAAATCACCGGCAACACCATCGAAATGATGGTGCTGACCCGCCTCAGCGCCTGGCGCATTGTCTTTGGAAAATGGATTGCGATCGTGAGCCAGTCTGCCCTCATCCTGACGACGATCATTCCCTATCTGATCCTTCGCTACTTCTTCGGCGGCATGGTGCTGCTCGGGGAAATGGTCTTCCTTACCTTGATTTTCCTCACCTCCATCGCGCTAACAGCAGTCATGGTGGGATTCTCCGCTACCACCGCAAAGCTCGCGCGGGTTCTACCGATCATCGGCATCGTCATCCTCGCCCAACTGGTCCCGTCGTATCTACTCCGTGGCCGGTTCAGCTCGGGAATGGGCTATTTCACCTTGTCCGACTGGGAATCAATCGTGGCCATCGGATGTTACCTCGTCTTCATCGCCTACATCGGCTGGTGCGCGCTTTCCCACGGCACGTCGGCGATCGCCCCGGCCGCTGAAAACCACTCGACCCCTCGGCGACTGGTTGCCGGCGTTCTAACCGTCGCGGCCGTGACCATCGGAATGATTCAAGAATTGGAACCAGAGTTCCTAGCGACGATTCTCGCGATCATCCTCGCCCCGGCGCTGGTCACAGCATTGACCGAGCCGCCCATCATCATGCCGCCCATGTGCACGCCATTCCTGAAACGGGGCCTCTTCGGCAGAATCGCGGCGGGGTTTCTTCTCCCCGGCTGGCCCACGGGAGTCTTCTACACCGCGCTGCTTGCCACGATCAGCCTGATCGGTTTCGGCTATTGTATGTTGTCCGGCACGCATGATCCGAGTATCGCCGTCGTCTGCCTTTCCTTTCTGGGAAGTGTCCTGCTCCCTGCCCTGCTGGCGGCGCTCTTCACCAAGGAAGACAGCAAGCGATTCACGAATTTCATGATCTTCCTGGTCGCTTCCATCTGTCTGGCGGTCGCCGGGCTGATCTTCACCGGCATCAATAGCAACGAGTCCGCACTCTGGTCCCTCATCTGGAATCCCCCCGTGGTTCTCTTCATGCTGGGAACCTCGAAATTTCAAAATGAAACGCTGCTTATGGCGATCGCCTTGGTGGACAGCGCAATTTTTCTGGCGCTGTTAGGTGCCGCCCTCAAGGCCTACGGCGAATACCAACGCGTCTTCGAAGAAGCGGAGAACATTTCCGTGATGAAGGACGCATCCTTGACTGAATCCCCTTCCGGATCATGACCGTTGATCAGCTACAACGATGTCATTCCATCGCGCTGGCCACCTCCGCCAAGCTCCGGCTGCCGTTGCGCTCACGTACTTGGCAGGGCCAGGCCGGTGAGTTCGCCGGTGGTGGCACCGGATCATCAATGGATTTCCAGGACCACCGCGCCTACTCGCCCGGCGATGATCCCCGGCATATCAATTGGCAGGCCTATGCCCGGACCGGCAGCTACACGATGAAGCTCTTCCGTGAGGAAGTTAGACCGGTGGTGGACCTGATCCTCGACGCCTCGGAGTCCATGTTCTTTGATCCGATGAAAGCTGCACGCACGGCCGAGCTGTTCTATCTGATCGCCGAGAGTTCCCAATCCGCAGGAGCGTCGCTGGCCCTTCACGCCGTCCGCGGCGATGCCACACTCATGCTGGATCCCGCCTCGCTCCGTAGCCACCAATGGCTGCACACTGCGCGTTCACTACCCGCTACCGATGCCGCAAACGCCCCGGACCTCAGCCGCGTGCCACTCCGCTCCAACGCCATCCGGGTTTTTCTATCCGATCTGCTGTTCGCCGCGGATCCCGAGCCGATCCTCCGTCATCTCGGCCAACGTCACGGCTCGCTGGTGGTCCTATCCCCTTTTTTGGAATCCGAGGCACGTCCCGAGTGGGCGGGAAACTACGAGTTCATCGATCCCGAGCGGAAGACCCGCCATCCGCAGCGGATCGAACCTGCCACCCTGCGCCGTTATCAGGAAGCCTACGTCAACCACTTCACCCTCTGGAAACAACACGCCCGCCGTCATCAAGCTGCCTTCGCCCGCATCCCGGCGGAGGGAGATCTCGCCACCGTCCTATTCCGCGAAGCCGTGCCCGCAAGGGCATTGGAACCTTCGAGGTAACCGAAAGATCAGATGGCAAAATCATTGACAGCAGAATCATTGAAGACAGGAGATTGGGATGCCAGTTAACTGTCAGGTGAATCCTGCCATGGTGGGACAGAACAGGTTTCATGCGGTAGACAAGGCCGTCATGAGGCACGCATTTGATATCCACAACTCATTGGGGAGATTCCTTGACGAACCGATCTATCAGGAAGAGCTGCGGCAACGTTGTGAGAAGAGTGGAATCAATGCTCGCCGTGAGGTTGAGATACGTTTAACTCATGGAGGTTTCACGAAATCATACTTTATCGATCTATTGATTGAGGACAGCTTCATTTACGAACTGAAGGCCACTGTGAACTTAAATACTGCGCATAAAAGACAGCTCATCAACTATCTTTTGCTGACAGAACTCAGGCACGGAAAGCTACTTAATTTCCGGCCGCGATCCCTCGAATCGCAATTCGTATCCACCCGGCTCTGTCGCAGCGACCGAACCAATTTTCAATTCGTTGACCCGGTGGCAAGGGAGATGGAAACATCTTTAAGTCGCTTGAAAGATACTCTTTGCAGACTCATCGCCGACTGGGGCACCTTTCTGGAAATCAGTCTCTATCGTGAAGCTCTCCTTTTCCTCATGGGCGGCTATGACAACATGCCGCAGAAAGTTGATATCGTATCAAATGGCAAGGTCGTAGGATCCCAAAAAATGTGCATGATTTCACCCGAGTCCGCATGGCATTTGTCAGCCACTCGCCACTATCTGGATTCCTACGAAACCCACATCCGCCGCTTGCTTCACCACACACCACTCAAGTCAATTCATTGGATCAACTTCGACCAACACCAAATCATTCTCAAAACTCTTCAGCAATGATTCTGCTATAAATGATTCTGCATTAACTCTTTCCAGTGCTCACCCTCGCAAATCCCCTAGGACTTCTCGCCCTGCTCGGCATCCCTGCCGTGCTGGCGATTCATTTCCTCCAGCGGAAATCCATCGAGCTGCCGGTCTCCACCTTATTTCTGCTAGAGAGAACCCAGCGTGATGCCG
>JBBQDJ010000023.1:0-15567 GCA_038319595.1 Verrucomicrobiales bacterium | reverse complement strand
AACGCCTCAACCGACGACGCCAAGAAAGAGCGCCTGCTCCTCGCTCTCGCCAAAAAAGGCGAATCTCCAGCCGAAATCGCCGGCTTCGTCGAAGCCTTCCTCGAACAGGCGGTGGACCCGCATCTCGGATTGCTCGAACTCGATGGCCCGACACTCGATGTCTGCGGCACCGGTGGCGATCAACTCGATCTCTTCAACGTCTCGACCACCGCGATGTTCATCGCCGCCGCCGCCGGAGCCATCGTCGTGAAACACGGCAACCGTGGCATCACTTCGAAAAGCGGTGGCGCCGACGTGCTCGAGGCCCTCGGCATCCGCATCGATCTATCAGCCGATGAGTTCCGCGGTTGCGTGGAAAAGGCCGGGCTCGGCTTCATGTTCGCGCCAATCTATCACCCGGCATTCAAGGCGGTCGTTGCCGTTAGAAAATCGCTGGCAGCCAAGGGCGTAAAAACCATTTTCAACCTGATCGGTCCGCTGCTCAACCCCGCCCGGCCCGAGTGCCAGCTCGTCGGCGTCTTCTCGCGCGACCTTTGCCCGGCCTTCGCCGAGATCCTCCAACGCCTCGGCCGCGAAAGCGCTTGGACCGTCCACGGCACCACCGGCGACGGACGCTCGGTGGACGAAGTCAGTCTGATGGGCTCGACGCGGATCTGCAAAGCAGGCTCGTTGCAGGAGATGGACGACGAGGAAGTCCGGCCACGCGATTTCGGCTTCAAACATGCCGAGGTGGAAGAACTCCAAGGCGGCGACGCCAAGGTCAACGCCGCCATTCTCGAAGCCATCCTCGGCGGTCATGAAACCGGACCGAAACGCGACATGGTCCTCATGAATGCGGGTGCCGCACTCGCCTGCGCCGGCCTCGCCGATAACATGGGCGATGGCATCGAAATCTCCCGCGAAATGATTTCCTCCGGGGCCGCGATGGAGAAACTGCGGCTGCTGCAACAGGCCTCCCGCGCCTGATTCACCGGTCAACGAACCAATTCGTGATCAGGCGGGCGAGTGCCAGTCCGGCCACAAGCGCGCAAACCACGAGGACGATGGTGACGAGGTGGAGCATGAGGAAACTTCGTCACGCGCTTTCCCGTGGTCAAGCCGTCGCAGGGATTTTTTGGAATCGCCAACCGTGCGGGCTTTTCCAACATTACTGAGTAGCCCATGAAGATCGTTTTCCGCCTGAATTACCACTCCGTCCACGGCCAATCCCTCTGGTTGAAATACTCGACCGTGCTAGGTGAAAACGGCGTCCGTTTCGATCAGGTCGTTCCGCTCCATTGGATCAACGACGCGCAATGGGAAACCAGTGTGAACGTGAGTGGTGCCGGAAGTTTCGGCATCGAATACAGCTATCAGCTCCGGCAATCCGGCAACGGCGTGGAGCTCGACGAGTGGGAGTCAGCGCGAACCGTGGAGATCGATCTCGACGCCCGCGAGGCTGTGGTGCTGCTAGATTCCTGGCGCTCCGCCGGGACCGTGGACTATGCCTATGAAACCAAGGCCATCACTGCCACCCATCCGGCCCACGAGGCATTCGCGGTGCCCGTGGTTCCTGAACATGCGAATCACACCTTCCAACTCCGCATGGCGGCCGTTCCCGCGGGCCGGGTTCCTTGTTTGATCGGCAGCGTGGCCGAGATCGGCAACTGGGGCTGGCACTCCGCGATCCCGCTCAAAGAAGTTTCGCCGGATGTCTGGCAGAGCCATCTCTATCTGCCCGCGGACTGGAACATCGAATACAAATACGGCTTGTATGACATCCAGTTGAAATGCGTCGTCAGCATGGAGCTCGCAGAAAACCGCAAGATCGCCTCCCGTTCTTACGCCGCGCGGCAATGGACCCACGTGCACGACGAGTGCTATCGCCGGGATACCGGCGGACTCTTCCAAGCGGCGGGCGTCGCAATCCCCGTATTCTCGCTGCGGAGTGAGGGAAGCCTCGGAGTCGGCGAGTTCGCAGATCTCAAGCCGCTCGCGGATTGGGCGAATTCGGTTAGTTTAAAAATGATCCAGATCCTGCCGATCAACGATACGACCTCGTCGCATGACTGGACAGATTCCTATCCGTATTCGGCGATCAGCGTCTTCGCCCTGCACCCGCTCTATCTGCGGATCGACGATATCAGCCATGCGATGCCCGCAGCATTCGCGCAGGAAATCAAAACCGCCCGCGAAAAGCTCAACCCGCTCGATCAGGTGGATTACGAGGCGGTCATGAAGGTGAAGACCCGGCTCTCCCGCAAACTATTCGATAAACACCACGCCACCCTCACCGCCAGCAGACCATTCACGGATTTCCTAACAAAGAACCGCGACTGGGTCGTTCCCTACGCGGTGTTCTGCGTGAAACGCGACCATTTCGGCACGGCCGATTTCGCGCAATGGCAGGACTGGGCCATCTTCGACCGAAAGCGGGCGGAGGCACTCGCCGAACCCGCGCATCCCGAGTGGCCGGAAATTTCCTATCACATCTGGCTGCAGGTCGAGCTCGACCGACAGCTCATGGACGCCGTCACCCATCTGCATGAAAAAGGCATCGCGCTCAAGGGCGACCTGCCGATCGGAATCGACCGCCAGTCGGTGGACGCCTGGTCCGCGCCGCATCTGTTCAAGATGGACGCGCAGGCGGGAGCCCCGCCGGATGCGTTCGCCGTCAAAGGACAGAACTGGGGATTCCCGACCTACCACTGGGAGGCGATGCAGAAGGACGGCTACGCGTGGTGGCGTTCGCGGTTCGCCCAACTCAGCCAGTACTTCGACGCCTATCGGATCGATCACATCCTCGGCTTCTTCCGCATCTGGCAGGTGCCGTTCGAGCACATCGAAGGCATCATGGGCCATTTCGATCCTGCGATGCCGATCCACATTGACGAGATCCGCAACCGTGGCATCGCATTCGATTTCAACCGTCACTGCCGTCCCTACATCCGCTGGAACACCTTGAAGGAACGTTTCGGAGATGCGGCGCAGTATGTGAAGAGCCATTTCCTCCACGACTGCGAGAACGGCTATTTTCAACTCCGCGAGCAGGTTCTAACACAGCGCCGGATCGACGACTACTTCAAGGAACATCCGCACGATGATTTCGTCCGGCAAGGTCTGTTGGACTGCGCGAGCGAGGTATTGTTCTTCGAAGTTCCGGGATCTAACGGCACGCAGTTCCATCCGCGGATGTCGATGCAGGCGACTTATTCTTACAAGGACCTCGATCCCGACACGCGCTGGCGGATCGAGAACCTCTACAACGACTATTTCTACCGCCGTCAGGAGGATTTCTGGCAAGGCCAAGGCTACGCGAAACTTCCCGCCATGCGCCGCGCCAGCAACATGCTGCTCTGCGGCGAGGACCTCGGAATGGTGCCAGCCTGCGTGCCGGGCGTGATGAAAGAACTCGGAATCCTTTCGTTAGAAATCCAGCGCATGCCGAAGACGCATGAGATCGAGTTTTTCAATCCGCAGAGCGCCCCTTACCTGAGCGTCGTCAGTCCATCGACCCATGACATGCCGACGCTGCGCGCTTGGTGGCTGGAGGACCGCCAAACGACCGCGCGCTTCGCATGGCAGATGCTCGGGATTTCATTTCCCGAGTCAGAACTCTCGGGCGAAGTGGCGACCCGGATCATTTGGCAACACCTACAATCCCCCGCGATGTGGGCGATCTTCCCACTTCAGGATTTGCTGGCGATGGATGAGGAAATCCGTCATCCGGACCCCGAGGCGGAGCGGATCAACGTCCCGGCGATCATGCCGTATTACTGGCGTTACCGCATGCACCTCGGATTGGATGAACTGGCAAAGGCGGACGGTTTCAACCGCAAGCTGGCACGTCTGGTACAAATGGCGAACCGCTGATCGTCCGCTTCCATTGGCTCGCAACGCGCAACCTATGAGACGCGTCCGATGGTCGGCTTTTTGGATTTGAATATCGGAGAATTTTGCTTTGGCCCGATATCAGGTTTGGACCAAAGCATTCACCGTGGAAAATGGAATTGCTTCTGCAATGGCACAAAGTAAGATTTTCCCACCATGACCACCGTCCTTTCACAAAAGGGTCAGATTGTTCTGCCCAGCGCCGTGCGGGAGCAACTGCATCTGGTGCCGGGGCAGGATTTTGAAGTCTTCATCGACGATGAGGACACCATCACCCTCCGCCGCATCAACCGTCCCCCCAATCATGGCTTGGTGGATCATCTGCTCGCTTGTCCCTACCCGTTCGAGATTCCTCTCCGGTCCAAAGACTCGACCAAACCCATTTCGCTGTGAGCTACCTCGTGGATGCCAATGTCTTCAGCGAACTCGCTAAGACCAAACCGGATGCCCAAGTCGTCAAGTGGCTGCGCGACCACGAACCTGAACTGTATTTGAGCACCATCACCATCGGTGAGCTACGCCGTGGCATCGAAAATCTGCCTGCCGGAAAAAGGAAAACGGCCCTGCAGTCCTGGTTCACCAGCCTCTGCAAGCGCATGGAGGGCCGCATTCTCAGTTTCAACATCAGCACCGCCCATGTTTGGGGGCAACTGGTAGCCGCATGGTACAAAAAGGGAACGAATGTCCCATCACTCGATAGCCAACTCGCCGCCATCGCTCACCGCCACAACCTGACGATGGTGACGCGGAATGTCTCTGATTTCCAGAACACAGGGGTGAAGCTCTTCAATCCATTCACTTCTTCATCGACTCTTCCCTGATGTCAGGGAGTTGAGCAAAGCGGTTGCGCTTTCATCATTCCTCCCATGAAACAGGTCGCTGAACTCCACGATGCGGCCTCTCACTGATCCGCGCCAGGCCGCGCGGAGGTAGCCGCATTTCCCTCTAAAAACCGGATGGGACCAATTTCCTTTTTTCCAAGACCTGCCTTGACCCCGCAACGCCGGGGGGAATACCGTCCCGCCGATTTCCCCGCATCAGGGGATCTTTCCCGACGCCATCATGAACATTCACGAATACCAGGCCAAAGAACTCTTCGATCGTTTCCAAGTCCCCAGCCCCATCGGCCGGGTTGCCAGCACTCCTGAGGAAGCCGCGGCGGCTGCCAAGGAATTCGCCGGAGCGAAATTGGTGATCAAGGCGCAGGTCCACGCCGGTGGCCGTGGAAAAGGTCATTTCAAAAACGGCTTTCAAGGAGGCGTTCATCTCATCGAGTCACCCGAGCAAGCCGCCGAATATGCCGGGAAAATGCTCAACGAAACCCTCGTCACGGTGCAGACCGGCGACGCTGGCAAGCTCGTCAGCAAGGTCATGATCGCCGAGGCCGTGGACATCACTCACGAATACTACCTCGCCATTCTGATGGACCGCGCCACCTGTCGCCCGGTCATCGTCGTTTCCACCGAAGGCGGCATGAGCATCGAGGATGTCGCGCACAACACACCGGAGAAAATCGTCCGCCAGTTCATCCATCCACTGCTGGGACTTCAGAGCTACGAAGTCCGCAAGCTGACTGCCGCGCTCGGCTTGACCGGCGACATCGCCAAACAGTTTTCGAAATTGTTAGGAAATCTCTACAAGCTTTTCATCTCGTGCGATTGCTCGATGCTGGAAATCAACCCACTCGTCACCACTCCCGATGGCCGCGTGCTCGCCCTTGATGCCAAGTTCGGCTTCGATGACAACGCGCTCTACCGCCACCCGGACATTGTCGCCATGCGCGACAAGTCCGAAGAAGATCCGCGCGAGGTGGCTGCCTCCGAGTTCGAACTGAACTACATCGGCCTCGACGGAAACATCGCCTGCCTCGTCAACGGTGCCGGACTCGCGATGGCCACCATGGACATCATCAAGCACTTCGGTGGCGATCCTGCCAACTTCCTCGACGTGGGCGGCGGCGCATCCAAAGAGCAGGTGACTGCCGCGTTCAAGATCATCCTCGGTGATCCGAACGTGAAGGGCATCCTCATCAACATCTTCGGTGGCATCATGGACTGCAACATCATCGCGGAAGGCGTCATCTCCGCCGCCAAGGAAACCGGTCTGCCCATCCCGCTCGTCGTCCGACTCGAAGGCAACAACGTAGAAATGGGCAAGGCCACTCTCGCAGCGTCCGGCCTCAACATCGTCGCCGCCGACGACATGGCGGACGGAGCACGGAAGATCGTCGCCGCAGTCGCCTAATCATTTCCCGATCCGATGACTCTCCGGCAGTTCTACGACTGGCAAACACTTGGTGGCGCGAAAGACGTCTCCCGGTTAGTCGCGGCACTGGAGGAGCGCGAAATTTCGTGGTGTATGATCGACGGACTCGCTGTGAACCACTGGGCCTTGGAACCGATGACCACTGCCGATGTCGATCTCGTCATCGTTTCGGATAAAGTCGAAGAAGCGGCGGAGACATTGAAGAGCCTGGGCTTTTCCGAGAAACGTTTCCAGTGGTCGATCAATTTCAAAGGGGAATCAAAGGTCTCCATCCAAGTCAGCACGGAGGAAATGTATCTTGATTTTCCCGAGCGCGCAGTCGCTGCCACCGTGCATGGAATGCTGATGCGCGTGGCCAGTCTTGAAGACACCCTCAAGGGTAAGATTGCTGCTTACGAAGAGCCCCAGCGCCGCCCCAGTAAACGACAAAAGGATCTTGCCGATATCTCAAGGCTCCTTGAAGCACATCCCTCTATCAAGGGTTTGATTCCACAGCCGATTTACGACAGACTCGAAAAATAAATCACTCTAGCAGAATTACACACCATGGCCATCCTCATCGACGAAAACACCAAGCTCCTCGTCCAGGGCATCACCGGCAGCTTCGGCGCACGCCACGCTTCGCTCTCACTCGCCTACGGCACCAAACTCGTCGCCGGTGTCACTCCCGGGAAAGGCGGGCAGAAGTTTGAAGACATCGTGCCGATTTTCGACACCGTTAGCCAGGCGGTGAATGAAACGGGAGCCACCGCTTCCGCCATTTTCGTGCCACCTCCATTCGCCGCCGATGCCATCCTCGAAGCCGCCGATGCGGGCGTCGAACTCATCGTTTGTATCACCGAAGGCATTCCCGTCATGGACATGATGCGCGTCAAGGAAGCCCTCCGCGGCTCCAAGTCCCGCCTCGTCGGCCCTAACTGCCCTGGCATCGTCACTCCCGGTCGCGGTGAGAAATCCCACGGCGGCTGCCGCATCGGCATCGCACCCGGCTACATCCACAAGCGCGGCAATGTCGGCGTCGTTTCCCGCTCCGGCACTCTCACTTACGAAGCCGTTTTCCAACTCACCCAGCTCGGCTACGGCCAGAGCACCTGCGTCGGCATCGGAGGCGATCCGATCAACGGCACCAATCACCTTGAAGTGTTAGAAATGTTTAACAACGACCCCGAGACCGAAGCCATCATCATGATCGGCGAAATCGGCGGCAATGCCGAAGTCGATGCCGCACGTTGGGCCAAGGAAAACTGCAAAAAGCCCATCGCCGGTTTCATCGCTGGCGCCACCGCACCTCCGGGCCGCCGCATGGGCCACGCCGGTGCCATCGTCGGTGGTGAAGAAGACACCGCCCAAGCCAAAAAGCGTATCCTCGCCGAGTGCGGCATCGCCGTCGCGGAGACCCCTTCCGACATGGCGAAGACCCTGCTAGAGCGCTGGGGCAAGTAAGCTGACCCCCGTTCAAAAACGGCCTGATCTACAGCACCGCAGGAACATCCGTCGAAGGCCTCTATGATCCGTGGGGAAACCCTTACACCGTCGTGCTCGATACCGATTACGACGAAAAGCTCCAATTCACTCTCGGATCAAAAACCGTCGTTCTCAAAGGCCGTCGCGTCGCCGTCGTCTCACCCGGGCAAGACGGCAAAGTTGGAACGGGCGACGACGTGAGCACCTGGTGACTTAATCAATCCTGTTAACCGGTGTCACTTTCACGTTGTTCTGACCGCCGAGCTTCCGAAAATATTGATCACGAAAGTCTAAAGATTGCTCCTCAAGCGAGCGGGACAAGAAGAAGATTCGCCGCGAATTTTCAAATACACTCGTCACGTTCGGGATGGCGAAGGCGGACATTCGCTGCTTAGGTTGCAAAATTCATTAAGGATACAGTCGTTGGCCGGAACGGCGTCGCTTTCTTTGGATGGGTTCAAACCATCGGCCGATCCGGCAAAACTCCGATGGTCATTGCCCGCCACGAATCACTCTGCTAACAGCCCCCCATTCAAACTCTCCGATGCTCACCCCTTCCGCACTCCCGCTCTGGAAACTCGTCACCGCTCAATTCCGGCTCGATCCGGATTCCGATCACGGCCCTTCCCACTGGCTCACCGTCCGCCGCAACGGACTCTTCCCCGCCGGTCTTCACGGAGCCGATGAAGAAATCATCCGGCTCTTCGCCCTCTTCCATGACTCCTGCCGGGAAAGCGAACACCGCGACCCGCAGCACGGCCCGCGTGGCGCGCAACTCGCCCTCGACTTCCGCCAAGCCGGCCACTTCCACCTCGACGACGCCCGGATGAATCTCCTCGTCACCGCCTGCCAGATCCACAACGGCGGCCCGCCCCAATCCGAACCCACCCTCGCCGTCTGCCTCGATGCCGACCGCCTCGACCTCGGCCGCGTCGGGGTCACCCCAGATCCAACCCGACTCTCCACCACCACCGCCCAATCCATCGCCACCCGCCAAGCCTGGCACGAGCTTGACATGCAGCCGTAAAACCATACTGTGACCCATATGAAAACCACACTCGATCTCCCCGATGATCTCCTCATCGAAGCGAAGACTCTGGCCGCCCGGCGGAAAACCACTCTCAAAGCGGTGATCGAAAGCGCGTTGCGCCGTGAAATTCGCCCCGCCGCCGAGATCGTAAACCCGGATCCGGAGAAGTTCGAAGTCGGCCCACTGGGTTTCCTTGTGCTGAAGCGCAAGCCGGGAGAGACGATCACCTTGAAAATGGTTCAAGGCGTTCAGGATCAAATCGAAGAAGAGGAATTTCAACGGGCCATCAACCCGCCGCAGGCATGATCCACCTTCTTGACATCAATGTCTTGATCGCCCTTTGCGACCCCGCCCATCCGCATGCTTCCTCCGCTAGGCATTTCTTCCAGTACACTCTTTCGGGAGACGGATGGGCGACTTGTCCACTCGTGGAAAATGGATTCCTGCGTATTTTTGGCGATCACAGGTATCAGGGCGGCCCAGGCGGCCCTCAAGCAGCCCGCCTGATCTTGGAGGGAGTGCTGGCTTCCCCCGGTCACCAATTCTGGCCGGACGATCTATCGCTCACGGATCGCCTCGTTTTTCCCACGCTCCCATTGTCCAAACACCTCACCGATCTCTACCTGCTCGGCCTCGCCGTGAAACGCGGCGCACGCTTCGCCACCTTCGACCACAGCATTGACGCATCCATCCTTCCCGGCGGCCCCACCGCCTATTTCCCGATTCCCTCCCTGTAATCTGGATGGCAGGTGAAGAAGACCACCTGGCGCTGCTTTCCCAATTCTCCAAAGCAACGCTCCGCCGCCCGGCGGCGTAGCGGAGCCATCTCCGTGAACTGGTCGTATCCATCCATACGGTTGATCGCATAGCTCCGGACCTTGTTAGGGCCTGTTCCTATTTACCCAACGGTTCTGCGGCGTTTGCGGTTCCGGGGCATAGGCACCGGTTTCCTAGTCAACTTGTGCGGAGTGGCGTGTGGAAAGCCTATCGCAGCTTCCGCTTTCTACTTGTACTCAGTTGGTTCTGAATCACTTGTCAGAGCCTTCCTAGGCAAATGGCGGACAGGGAGGGATTCGAACCCTCGGTAACATTGCTGCTACACACGCTTTCCAAGCGTGCTCATTCGACCACTCTGACACCTGCCCTGGGAGGGCGGGAAGCTAGGAAGTCGCCTGAGACTTGGCAATCCCTTTTTGAAAATGTTTCCCGCAGCGGGAATTTCCGATGACGGGTCAACGGGCCGGAAGCGGCTGATCTCTACGTTTCGCCCCGCGATTCGAATTTTCCTTTTGCGCCTGCCCTTGGCGGGTGTTCCCTGCACGTGTCCATGAACATCGGCATCGCCCAAATCAATTCCGTGATCGGGGATTTCCCCGGCAATGTGAAACGCCTGCTCGCCGCCTACCGGGAATGCCTGGAGGCGGGCGCGGATCTGGTGGTGACACCGGAGATGTCGCTGGTCGGCTATCCGCCGCGGGACCTTGTATTTAAATCGCAGTTTGTCCCCAAATGCCTGCAAGCGTTGGATCACCTCGCCGGTGAGATCCGCGAAGTTCCACTGCTGGTCGGCTACGTCGATCACCATCATCCGGCCCATCCGGGAAAGCCGTTTCGCAATGCGGCGGCCTGGCTGGAAGACGGGAAAATCAAGCATCGCGTGTGGAAAACCCTGCTGCCGACCTACGATGTGTTCGACGAGCGCCGCTATTTCGAACCCAGCGAATCCTGCGAGCCGATCCTGTGGAATGGCCACCGCATCGGCGTGACGATCTGTGAGGACATCTGGACGGAAAATTACCTGCAGCGTCCGTTTTATGATCGGGATCCGGTGGAGGAACTTGCCGCCAAAGGCATCGACCTGCTGCTTAATCTCAGTGCCTCGCCATTTCATCTCGGCAAGCCCCTGCTGCGCCGTGCGATGATCGGCGGCATCGCTCGCAAGGCAAAGGTGCCGGTGGTGTATTGCAACTCGATCGGCGCGAACGACCAGCTCGTTTTCGACGGCTACTCACTTGTCGCCACCGCCAGCGGCCGCATTTCCCAACAGCTCGCCGGATTTGTCGAATCCTGCTGCGTCATCGATCCGTTTGCCACGGTGGAAAACGACGTCCCGCTGAAGGGCTGCGATTCCGAACAACTCTATCAGGCACTGGTGCTCGGTGTGCGCGACTATGTTACGAAATGCGGATTTTCCAGCGTCTGCCTCGGGCTGAGCGGCGGGATCGACTCGGCGTTGACCGCCACCATCGCCGCCGACGCCCTCGGTCCCGAGAACGTGCGTGGACTGACCATGCCCAGCCCGTATTCATCGCGGGGCAGCGTGGATGATTCCTTCGCCCTCGCAAAAAATCTCGGCATCCGCTGCGAAGAGGTTTCTATCAAAAATGCCTTCGAAGCCATCAAGGCAACGATGCAGCCGGTGTTTGCAGGGAAACCCGAGGACGTCACCGAGGAAAACATGCAGGCGCGCATCCGTGGCCTGCTGCTGATGGCCCTATCCAACAAGGAGAACCATCTGTTGCTCACCACCGGCAACAAGAGCGAACTCGCCGTCGGTTATTGCACGATTTACGGCGATATGTGTGGCGGCCTGGCGGTGATTTCTGATCTGCCGAAAGTCCGCGTTTACGAAATCTCCCGCTGGATCAACCGCGAGCGCGAAATCATCCCGTGGAACACCATCGACAAGCCGCCCAGCGCGGAGCTCCGACCGGACCAGAAGGACCAGGACACGTTGCCGGCTTATGAAATCCTCGATGGCATCCTGGAACTCTACGTGGAAAACCAATTGTCCGCCGACGAGATCATTTCCCGTGGCTATGAGGAATCCACCGTCCGCTGGGTCCAGCGCCGCGTGGATCTCAACGAGTGGAAACGCCACCAAGCCGCGCCCGGCCTGCGCGTGACGTCGAAAGCATTCGGCATTGGTAGGCGTATGCCCATCGTGCAACGGTTTGTCGGTTGACGTCCTTACGCTCTGTTTCCCACCCTCGCCATGATGACTCCCGCCGACGCCCGCAAAATCCTCGGACTTAGTCTCACGGAGGATCCGCGTCCTTATCTGGTGGAGTTCAAGAATGCCCGGGATCACATCGCGGCGATGGTGAAAAGCGCGCCTAACATCACACTCGCCGAGCGCTATCAGAAAGGCCTCAGCGAGTTTGACGAAGCGCTCGGAGTCATTCAGGAGGAAATCTCACCGGGGACATCTCCTCCATCGGTGCCAGCCCTCATCGAGGAAAAAATCATCCCACCGCCGGCGAAAACGGTGGTGCTCGGCACCGTCCCGGCGGCTGCAAAGCCAGTCGCGGCGGTGACGACGGAGAGCGGCGAGGAAGATGAGGTGCCTAGCCGGGCGCTGTCCTATATCCTCTGGTTTTTCGTCGTCTTTGTCGGGGCGGCGGGCGGTGTTGGGTTGTATGTGAAAAACGAGCAGTTCAAGGACGAACAGCGGACGATCCGGGTGCTTTTCCTCGAGCGCCAAGGCTCGATGTATATCGAAAACCGCCGTTGGCAGGAAGCAGCGAACGTATTCACTGAGATCGAAACCCTCGCGCCCGGCTCCGAGATCGCCCAACGCGGACGCCGCAGCATCGAAGCCGGGATGACCGACGAGCAAACGCAGTTCCTCGGCTATTGGAACGGCCAGTCCACGGCGGAGCTCGAAGCCGGCCGCCTCGATGAAGCTGACGCCGCCGCTCGCAAAGTGCTTGGACGCTTTCCTAACGACAAGGAAGCCGCCTCGCTCCTCGAACGGATCGCCGCCGCCCGCCTCACCCAAAGCCAGAACGCCGCCGTCGCCACCGCACGCGACGCACTGAACCAAAAAAAATGGGAGCTCGCCATTTCCACGACGCGGAAAATTCTAGCAGTATCGCCTGAGGACCCGGATGCGAAGAGCATTCTCGCAGACGCCACCGCCGCGATCGAAAAAGCCGCAGCGGATCGCGCGATGGCTGACGGACTTTTGAAAAAAGCCCGGGATCGCGATCAAGGACAGTTCGACCAAGAGGCACTGGAATGGATCCGTGAGGCGAGTTCGTTAGCCCCGGAGAACCAGGAAATCGCAGCATTGTTAGAAAAACTCTCGGGCTATACCCGCACCCTCCGCGTGCCCGGAGATTTCGCCACGCCGGAAGAGGCGCTGGCCAATGCCCACGACCGCGACCGCATCGTCCTCGGCGCGGATACCTGGAAAGGACCACTCGTCATCAATGTCGCCGTCGAATTGCAAGGGGCCGGTGCCGCAGACACCCGCATCGAGTGCCCGCCTGAAAGTGGCAGCGCCATCACCATCGGCCCGGATGCGAAAGGCGCGCGGATCAGCGGCATTTCCTTCCGTCATGAATCCTTCGCCGTCGGCACGGACCGGTTCTCGGTCGCGTTGGTTAGAGGAGGAAAGGCGGCGTTCGTGGATTGCTATTTCACCGAGGCCAGCGGCCACGGCCTCGCGGTGATCGAAGGCGGACAGGCGACCGTTAGCCGCTGCAGCTTTTCGAATAACGGTTGGAACGGCGTGGCCGCCATCGGCAACGGCAGCACCCTCGAGGTCCGTGATTCCGAGTCGCTGAACAATTTCGAGCATGGCATCGAGTCCTGGGACGGAGCCGCGGTGATTCTCGTCAACAACCGCTGCGAGGGCAACAGCCGCAACGGCATCCACGCCGACAACGGCCTCGCGTCCGCGACCATCGAGGGCAACCAACTCATCGCCAACCGCGAATTTGGTATCGTCCTCGACAGCGCCGCGGCCGGAAAAATTTCAGGCAACACCGCCCGCACCAATCTTCTGGGTGGCATCGTCGTTCGTGCCGCAGCCAAAGCAGTCGGCGTCACCACCAACGAAGTCACCCTCAACAAGGGACCCGGGCTCATCTTGGAAAAAGGCCTGCAGCCCGCTGCCTACGCATCGAACTCGATTTCGAAGAACACCGGCGAACAAACCCTAACCAATGCCGATCTCTCATCGCACGACGCCGCCACTCCAGCAGCCGTCGAAAAAATCCCCCGAGCCACCATCGTCGTCGAACCGCCACCCAGCGAATCGAATTGAGAATCTCCATTGGCCTCCGCCATGCGCCGTGAAGTCAGCCATTCCACTGTTGGTTTTGTTAGCAACCCGCGTGCTGGGGGCGGATGCGGAGGTTCCCATCGACCCCAGCGATGATTTCTCTCCCGGATTTTTCATGTTTGCCCTAGCCGCCATTTGTGTCGCGCTGATTCTGGTGGGCATCGGCATCGCTGTGGCGGTGGTGGTGGCAGCCTCCGTGGCCGCATTGGCAGGTCTTGGCGTCGTATCCTCGGCGGTGCTCATCGGTTTAGTTAGACGTCGCCTCTCGTCCGGATTGCGCGCGTTTCACTACCAGATCTGCGCGTTGCTGGCCATCCCCGCGGGCATCGGAGCCCTCTGGCTCGGTAATTGGCTCACCGGTTCGCAACTCGGCATCGGCGAAATCCTCGGCATCGGATCGGGCGCCGGTATCGCCAGCGGTCTCGCCATGGCCTTTCTATTCGACCGCCTGGCAGTCGCCCTTTACCGCCGCTTCGCCGATCTGAAGTCCTAACGAGTCGAGTTCTGCACGATTCCACGCACCGGCGAAATGCAAAATGCCTTTCGAGTAGACGCCACCGCACCCTTGGACCTCGAATTCATCAGGATTGAAGAGAACGCGGCAACTGGAACACGGCGTGCGAAACAGTAAGTCTTACCCATCCGAGAAAACCATGTCACACGATTCCCTATCCCATCAAGCCGAAGAGATCGGCACCTCTTTTACGAACCTGCTCAAGCCGGTCGAAGCATCCGCGGAGAGCACTTGCGAGGCAATCCGCAAGGAAGCCAGGCAACTGATCACCCGCGGCGAAGAAAAGATCCGCGCCAATCCCCTACCGGCAGTTGCCGGAGCCTTCGCTTTCGGCATCGCTGTGGGTTGTTTGATCATGTCTGGCCGCCACTTGGCGGCGAGCAATGATTCATTCGACCTGCGGGAACCGCTGGCAGACGCCGGTGATGTCCTTTCGTCCTCGCTTCGTGCCGTTTACGACAACCTCAAATTCTGGTAAATCATGAATCCCCTACCTACTGATCTAGCAAACCAACCCACCGTCGAACAGGGTGTCAACGCGTTAATCGAAGACGTCAAACACAAGGTTCAGTCCGGTTATGAGACCTGCGAGCAGCGGATACGGCGATCTCCAGGAAAAGCCGTGCTTGTCGCCGTGGCCGCGGGCTACTGCCTGCACCGCCTTCCAGTTAGATCACTTCTGGTCGCGCAGGTCCGTCTGCTTTCGGCACTCGCTCCTCCGGCGCTGCTAGCGTTCGGTGCGGCGAAACTTTGCGAATTTCTCCAGAACGAAGCCCGCCGTTGACTTTGCTGCTCTATCAAGATGCGGCAAAATACGTGTCCTCGTGGGCATAGGGCGGCGCACAGCAGCAGAGGAACCGGAGCGTTTCCACCGCCCGGATCTGATGCCAGGCACCGGGTGGAATCAGGATGGCGTCACCCGGACCGACCTCGCGTTCCACACCGTCGATTTCCATGATCCCGCGGCCGGAAGTTAGATAGTAGATTTCCTCGCTGACAAGATGGTAGTGTCGCTCCGTTTCACCCCCAGCCGGCAAGGTCGCTTCTGCCAGACTCTGGTTGACGACTGGGGCGTTCGAGAGATCCAGCAAACTGCGGATCGTTGAGCCATCCTTGGTGGTGAAAGGCACTTGCTCGGAGTGTTTGCGGATTTCCATGGCGCGAGCAAATCACCGATACCGACTGGGATCAACCGGGGAAATCCCCCGCAGTGATCCAACGGAATACCAGAACCCTGCGAACGCTTCTCGTCTTTTGCCCCAGCGGAAATGCACTCGCCCACACCGTGGAGGTTGCCAGTTTCCCGCTGCTACTGACTGCCTGCCAAAGCGCGCTCCCCCGAGACGAAATCGT